>CAIZKT010000504.1:0-3176 GCA_903933565.1 uncultured Victivallales bacterium
CCTGGCGCCCGTCTGGCGCGAGGCGGAATAGGACGGTCGAGACGAGCGCTGCTCCACGCCTGGCGCCCGTCTGGCGCGAGGCGGAATAGAGACGCGGTCCCCCCATTCCCATCCGCCCGCAGGGCGTGGAGGTCGGCGGGCCCGGAACGGGCTTGGCAGCGCGGGCTCCAGGGGAACGGGCGCGGTTGCATTGCGGCGGGGGCCGGACTAGAGTCGTTACGGTTCGGGTGAATCCGCGGCGCGCCTGGGCCGACTCGATCGGTCGCGGGTTTCCGCCGCCCAGTTGGAGGGCTCTTTGGCCATGGTCCGCTCATCCCTTCATGATGTACTGGCCACCGGGGTCGCCGAGGGCGCTTCGGATTGGCACATTCGCGAGGACAGCAACGTCGTTCTCCGCGTCGACGGCGGCCTGGTGGAAGTAGACTTTCTGACCAGCCGCGATTTTCTGGAGCGCGTGCTTACCGAGATTGTCGACGCCAGTGACATGGAAGACTACCGCAAGACCGGGGATGCCGACTTTGCCTTCGAGGAAGACGGGGTGGGCCGCTTCCGCGCCAACCTGCATCGGCAGCGAGGCAAGATGGGGCTGACGCTACGTTTTGTGAAGGGCAAAGTCCCTAATATTGATGAATTGAATCTGCCCGGGGTGTTGCGCCTGATCGCCGAGAGCAACAACGGCATCGTGTTCGTCACCGGCACGACGGGTTCCGGCAAGTCGACGACGCTCGCCGGTATGATCGACCACATGAACACGAAGCTCAGTCGCCACATCATCACGATCGAGGACCCGATCGAGTACACCTTCAAGGATGGCACCAGCGTCATCGAGCAGCGCGAGGTCGGCCTTGACGCCGAGACCTTCAACTCGGCCCTGGTTCATTCGCTGCGCCAGGACCCCGACGTGATTATCATCGGGGAGATGCGCAACACGGAGACCTTTGAGACGGCCTTGGCCGCCGCGGAAACCGGGCACCTGGTGATGACCACCCTGCACACCAAGGATGCGGCGCAGTCCATCAGCCGCATTCTGGACATGTACCCCAACGACCAGCGCGATTCGATCCGCAACTCACTCGCGACCTCACTGCGCGCCATCATCTGTCAGCGGCTGGTGCCTCGGGCTACCGGCAAGGGCGTCGTGCCGGTGACCGAGATCCTGATCTCTACGCCCATCGTACGAAAGCTCATTGCGGAGAACCGGCTGACGAAGCTCCCCAGCGCCATCGAGGGCGGGGAGGATGACGGAATGGTCAGCTTCAACAAGTGCCTGCTAAAGCTGGTGAACGATGGCGTGATCACCGAGGACGCGGCGCTGGCAACCTCCGACAATCCGCAGGCTCTGAAGATGAACCTGAAGGGCATCTTCCTGTCGGATGGCGGCATCATCACCTGAGTCGGCCGACCGCCGCGTCGTCTGCCATCGGCGGCGCGGTCAGGCAGTTAGCAGCGGGGGTACGGGCAAGGGTCTCGCCCCACTACTCCACCCCTGGAAGCCGGGCTTGGCAGAGGGCTTCGAAGCCGGGAAAGCGCCAGCGCTCCGGGAAATCGCGGCACTGCCTGGGTTTGACCGGATTGATGCGGCAGAGGTTGTCCGCGGTCAACATGATGCAACTTCCGTCCGCACCCTCGACCAGGGTCAGCGAGCGCCGATCCTCAGTGACGTCCGTATAGTGCTCGATGAAGTCGCGCGGTTCCCGCCCCAGGTGGCTGGCAATGGCGTCGGTCTCAGCCGCGCTCAGACGCACGTAACCACGCCAGCGACAGCACGTGCCGCAATGCCTGCACACGGTGTGCAGTGAGTTCAGCGGGTGGCCTCAAGAAAGCCGCGGAAGAGGTTGCCTACGGCGCCGGCGGGGGTGAGCGTGAGGGCCGCGATGGACGCCGTATCCGGCAGTCCTGCCGGCTCGCCGTTCCCACTGCCATCCCAGCCCTCCGTCGCGGTCACGTTGGCACGCAGCCAGTAAACCAGCGGATCCTCGCTGGGCACATTCTCCCAGGGCAGTTCCAGAGCGGAGGTTTCCGCCATCGTGGTCAGGTCGTTGGCTTTGATCATGCTTTCGGACACCGAGTGCAGGAGCCCGCCCAGCACGAGTCCCCGGCGCACGGTGTGGTCCCAGGGGGCATCCCAGGCGTCGACCCGTTCACCGTCCACGTGGGTGACGGCGCCGAGACGGGTGAAGCCGCCGTCGAGCGACAGCCCGTACGCGACCAGGCCTTGGAAAACAAAGTCGCCCCAGCACCAGTAGTCCGCCGGGTCCACCGGGTCAACAAACTGCCGAATGGTGCAGGGAAACGCCAGCAGGCCGCGCGTCCGGTCAAAAAGGAAGGCGTGGTGGTCGTAGAGGGCCTCAGAGTAGGAGCCGCGGACCCCGAGGTGCTCGGTAAACAACTCCCGCGGCTTCGACACATCGCTGACCTCGAACAGGGACATCTTCAAGCCCTGTTCCATCGGCACCCCCTCGGGGCCGGACCACGGGGTCTGCACCATCCGCACGTCCTTGCCGAAGCCGATCAGATGGGTGTCGTCAAGCGGGTGCAGATACGAGCTGTACCCGGGGACCTTGAGTTCGCCGAGAACCTGCGGGCGGGCCGGATCCGCCAAGTCGACGACGAACAGAGGATCGATCGTCTCGAAGGTCACCAGGTAGCAACGCTCGCCCAGAAAGCGCGCGGCGTAGATGCGTTCGCCCGGAGCCAGCCCGGTGACCGCGCCGAGACGGTTGAACCCGAGGTCGAAGGTGTAGACGCCGCTCGACCCGCCCGCGTTGGTCCACAACGTCGGGTACGTCGTCGTGGCGATGCGGAAGACTCCCCCGCGCTCGTCCATACTAAACGAATTCAGCACCCGGCCCGGGACCACCCCCTGGGCCGCAAATTGCACGGCGGTGCCCTTGAGTTGGAAACGGGAAAGCGTCACCGTCTCCTGGTCAGTCCCGGCGGCTTTCCCTTTTACCACCACGGCCAGCAGCGGCCGCCAGAACCATGACGAGGAGGCGACATAGAGGCTGCTTTCGGAGACGTAAACCAGATTGCCGCTGCCCAGGAAGGCCTGCGGCTTGAACTCGCCCGCGGCGTGGCTGAGGTCAAGGGCGGCAACCACCAGGTAGGCCGCTTCATAGCAGCCCGGCAGAGACGAAATCTCCGCCGGCAGCAGGTCCCGGAAACCCTTTCCGGCG
>CAIZKT010000505.1:0-2589 GCA_903933565.1 uncultured Victivallales bacterium
CGCCCTGCCGTCGCAGCCGGTTCTCCATTCTCTCTCGCAGGCGTGTCACCACCTCAGCCTGGGCCGGGTCAGCGGCCAGGTTTCGCAGGCAGCCATAGCCGTCCCGCAGGGCATAGAGCTCTTCGGCGGGGCGCTTGCCAAAGGCCAGCTCGAACAGGTCCCGAACGTGCTCCTCCTCGCGGTGCTCGAGCATGTAGGTCTTGGTGGGTGAGGCATCGATATCGCCGTAGAACTCGGGATCGCCCGCCGGCCAGCGTTCGGGCCGGTAGTTGCGGACGTAGACAAAGTCATCGGTGTGGATGCAGCGGCTCGGGTAGCCGACGTTGTCCGGTCGGCAGTAGGCGTGTCGTTCCAGGCCGCTGAGGACGTGGTCGCGGCTGGCATCGACGCGGCCCGCGGCGGTCGCGGTGAGGATAGGCAGCAGGCTGCGTCCGGCCTGTTGGGGCAGGGGCTGCAATCCGGCGGCCTCGAGGAAAGTGGGCGCCAGGTCGACGAAACTGACGAAGTCGGTGAGGGTGCGCCCACCCGGGACCGCGGCGCCCCAACGCATGGCCAGCGGCACATGCAGGCCATGCGCGTAGAGGTTCGCCTTGGCGCGTGGGAAGGGCAGCCCGTTGTCGCCGGTGATCACGATCAGGGTGTTCTCCAGCTCACCGCGCTCCTCCAGCAGCGCCAGCATGCGTCCGAGGTGGGTGTCGAACCACTCGATTTCGAGGGCGTAATCAAGCAGATCACTGCGGACCTCCTCGGAGTCCGGCAGATAGGGCGGCACGATCACGTCCTCGAGGCGTTTGCCGGCGCGTCGGCCGGAGCCCTGCTCGTAGACGCGATGCGGTTCCTTGCTTCCATACCAAAAGCAGAACGGCTGCCCCGGCGTCCGCGCCTCGAGGAACTCGCGGAAGTTGCCGGCGTAGTCGTTCTTGCTCATCTGCTGGGTGGGCGGTTCGAGGCGGCAGCGGTTGTAGGCGGGTCCGGCGGGGTTACGGGTGCGGCCACTGGCGGCCAGGTCGCCGGGTCCCCAGCCCTTGTTGGTATGGCCGACATGGTAACCGTAGCTCTCCAGAATGTCGGGATAGACGGAGTACTTGGCGGGCAGGGTACTCCACAGAATGCCGCCTTCCTCCATCTGCCACATATTCAGGCCGGTGAGCAGGCCAGCGCGCGACGGACTGCAGGAGGGCGAGGTGCAGTAGGCGTTGGTGAACAGCACGCCTTCGCGGGCCACGCGGTCGAAAACCGGGGTGCGGACGAAAGGACAGCCGTAGGCGCTGGCATGGGGCCAGGCTTGGTCATCGGAAATCGCCACCAAGATATTGGGCCGACGCTCAGTCATTGGGGCCTCCGGGGGTTCAGGGCTGCGTCGTCAGGAGTTCGCGGAATTCGCTCAGGGCGGTCCAGTACTGTTGCTCGTGTATACCGGGGAACGAGTTGTGACCCACATCATCGAGCCAGAGAGAACGCTTGGGAGTGGCGGCGCGGGCGTAGAGTTTCAGGCCGTGCGAGAAGGGCACCACGCCATCGCGGCGCCCATGCATGACCAGCAGCGGGCAGCCGATACGGTCGATCAGCGCCAGGTTGTTGAAGCGGTCAAACGGCAGGATGGGCACTCTGGTGACCACCACGAAGGAGCTGGTGAAGGTGCTCTGCAGAATCACGCCCCCCACGGGTTGAGAGGCCGCCAATTGCACCGTCGGCCCACCGCCGACGCTGCGCCCGTAGAGCACGATCTGCCGCGCCGGGACGCCGAGGGCGGTGGTCAGGTAGCGGTAAGCGGTCAGGACATCGATGCAGGCCCCCTTGACGGCGGGGGTGCCAGTGCTCAAGCCATAGCCGCGATAGTCATAGGCGAACACCGCAAAGCCGGCCTGCCGCAGCCCCTCAAGTTCCGGCAGGACGTCGCCCAAGTCCTCCGCGTTGCCATGGCTGTAGAGCAGCGTGTAACGCGCTTGCGGGTTGGGCAGATGCACCGCGCATAGCCGTTCGCCGTCCGGTGTCTCCAGGGTGATGAACCGGCCAGAGGGCCCATAAGAGCACGGCTGCGGTAGGAAGATCTGCCGGTCGGCGCAGAACCAGGCAAAGAGGCCCAGGCCAACGTAAAGCACTGCCGGGATCAGGATGATATCGGTCACGACCCGGCTCCAGGAGAAGCGGCCGCTGAGCGTGCGTTGCCAGTTCATACGATGCGCTTGCCGTCAATCCACCTGCACTCGGACACTAGATCAGCGAAGGCGTCCAAGCCGTACAACGACGGGGGACTAATGTAGCGCCGTGGCGCGCCAGGCATAGTCTGTCCGTGCTCCTCGGCAGGGCTGTTCCAAGGTAACTACTCAGGCTACAACTCAGGTGCATTTCCCTGCCCCAACGGGGTTGCGTCTTGGCACCCTGACCCAACCCCGTTGGAGTAGACTGGGTTTGCTGCCTTGTTCACCCAGGGTAGGCCGGCGCCGCGGCCAAGGGCGCAAGTCAGCTCCGTAGGTGGTGACGACTCAGACGCTGCGAAGAAATCGGGGTCGGAATCGGGGTCGGGATCGTGCCTGGCTGAACCACGTAAAGTGGCTTGCGGACGGCATCTCTAATCCGCCTCGCGCC
>CAIZKT010000506.1:0-8024 GCA_903933565.1 uncultured Victivallales bacterium
TGGAGAGGCCGTCCGCAAGCCACTTTACGTGGTTCAGCCAGGCACGATCCCGATCCCGATTTCGCCCACGGTTTCTTCACAGCTTCTGAATAGTCACCACCTACGGAACTGACCTGCGCCCCGCGGCCAGGGCGGCGCTGGTCTCCCGGGCCGCCCACGCTATGTTGGGCGCACGGAACACGGTTTACGTCGGCAGAGAATACGATCACAGGAGGCACGTGCTGATGAGCACCCGTTACACCTTTCACCTGATTGCCAATGCCCATCTTGATCCGGTTTGGCTGTGGGACTGGCGTGAAGGTCTCAACGAGGGCATCATTACCTCGCGCACCATCCTCGATCTGATGGACGAGTTCCCCGAGCTGACCTGCATCCGCGGCGAGGCGTTGATCTATCGGCACATCGAGGAAAACGACCCGGAGACCTTCGCCCGCATGCAGCAGCGCATTGCGGAGGGGCGCTGGGACGTGGTGGGCGGCACGCACGTTCAGCCGGACACGAACCTGACCGGCACCGAGACCTTCTGTCGGCACTTCGCCCGTTCCCAGGCGTACTTCCGCTCGCGTTTTGGGCGGGCGGCGGAGATTGCCTGGGCGGCGGACTCGTTTGGGCACAGCGCCGGGCTGCCGGACATTCTGGTGGCGGCGGGGATGACGGGTTTTTCCTGCACGCGGCCCGGGGCGGCTCAGGTGGCCATTGCCAAGCCGGCCTTTTGGTGGGAGGGTTCCGCTGGTGGGCGGGTGCTGGCGTATCGTCCTGCGGCGGGCTGGTACGGTTGCGAACGCGACGAGATGCCGCGCAAACTCGACGGCTTGCTGGCCGCGGCTGAGAAGGGCGATCTGCGCCAGGTCGGCGCCTACTACGGCCTCGGCAACCACGGCGGCGGTCCGACGCGCCGTATCCTGCGCGAGATTGCGGCGTGGTCGGCGGCTCATCCAGAGGTCGAGGTTATCCACTCCGGCCTGCATCGCTTCTTTGCTGCCCTGCGCCAGGAGATTGGCGAAAAGGGTGGCGCTGGCTTTCTGCCCGTGCATCGCGGCGAGTTGAACTACTGCCTGCGCGGCTGCTATGTGTCGGTGGCCAAGCTCAAGTACGCTTTTCGCCGGACCGAGGCTGCCGTGGTCCGGGCCGAAACTGCCGACAGCGCCATCGCCGCCGCCCTGGCGCTGCCTCCAGCCGCCCTGGGTCCGGCGTGGGACTCGTTGCTGCTCAACTCCTTCCACGACATCCTGCCAGGTTCATCGATGGAGCGCGCCTGTGACGAGCAGATCGCCTGGATGGGCCTGGCCAGGCAACAGGCTTTGGCCGTCGAGAATCAGGCGCTGAACCAGCTTATGCGGCGGGTGGACACGAGTCGCTCGCGGGAGCCGGAAGGGGACCTGCCCGGCTCGGCGGTGCAGCTCGTCTGGAACCCGCATCCCTGGGAATACCACGGCCCGGTCGAACTGGAGGCGTCGTTGGACTACCGGCCCATCTGGTCCTATCGCGGGCGGACGCCGGAGCTGCCGGTGGCGGTACGCGGTCCCGACGGCGAGCTCGTGCCGATCCAGGTCGTCGAGACGGAACACTCGGCGATGCCGGACTTCCCCTGGCGCAAGCGGGTCGTGGTCCCGATGACCCTGCCACCTCTGGGCTGGACGGTGATGGAACTGGCCTGGGAGGAAGGCAACCCGCCGCTGTCCCGCGCCGCCTCCGCGACGGCGGCGCGCCGCCTCGGCGATGGCGCCATCGGCAATGGCATCTTCACCGTCGAAGCGGCCCCTGGCGATGCCGGGGTACGCCTCTGCCGGGAGGGCAAGGCGCTGTTTGCCGGCGCCGGTCTGGGGGTGATCACGGTCGATGATCCGTGGGGCTCCTGGGGCGGCATGGGCGAGGAGCCCGCCTCGCTGGACCTCTCGACCGTTCGGCACACCTGGTCGGTGACGGCCAGCGCGGTCCTCGAAACTGGACCGGAACGCGCCGTCCTGGCTGTCCGCCTCAGCGGCGGGCACTCGCGCCTCGACCTGCGCTTCCTGCTCTACCACTCGAAGCCCTCGGTCGAGGTTTCGGCACGCCTCTTCCTTGATGAGCGCTCGGCTCGCGTCAAACTCTGCCTGCCGGTCGGCGCGGAGCGTGCGGTGTTCGAGGTTCCCGGTGGCGAGGCCGAGCGCGGCTCGGTGGGCGAGGTCCCCGGCGGTCGCTGGGTGCGCCTGCGGACGGCGCAGGGCACGCTCGGTTTCGCCAGCGATGCGCTGTACGGCTTCGACCTGAAGGATGGCGTGCTGCGCGCTAGCGTGGCCCGCGCCAGCCGTTACGCCAACGACGTGGTGACCGCGCCCGAGGCCGATCCGTGGCGGCCGGTGGTCGACTGTGGCGAGCTCGTCTTCCGCTTCTTGCTGACCACCGGTAACGAGGCCGAAGAGGGTCTGCCCCGTCTGGCGCGGGAGCTGGAGATGACGCCCTTTACCGCCTGCGTGCCCGCCAAGCCCGGCGAGCTGCCGCGGCAGGGGTCGCTGCTCGAGGTGCGGCCGGCGGGCCTGCAGCTTTTGGCGCTGAAGCCGGCAGAAGATGGTGAAGGCTGGGTGCTGCGGTTGCGCGAGACCTCAGGGCAGGCGGTCAAGGCGGCCATCACCTGGTGTGGCCGTCCGCTGAAGCTCGGGACGGTGGCCGCGCGCGGTATTGCCTCGTGGCGGCTGCGTACTCTGGCCGGCGCCTGGTCGGCGGTGCGGGTCAACACGCAGGAGCGCTAGTGTTACCATCCGCCAGGTTGAGGGCGAGAAGCTGCTCCAGAATCTTCTCTGCGGGCAGATCGGCGGACCAGTCGCCGCCGCGGGCGGCGCGGTAGGCGGCACAGACGGCCTCGTCGAGGTGGCGGTGGGCCAGGTCGAGCCAAGCGGGGCGCTGATTGTAAAGGTTCGTCAGGGTGCGCTTGGCCAGGATCTCGGCACACTCGGCACTGCGCGGGAGCAGACGCGGGTAGCGCGCCAGGCCAACGTCCCCGGGACCCACCGTACGTACACACAGCGCCTCGCGCCGGGCCAGGGCGACGGCGCGCTCCGCCAGGCCGAACTCGACCGCGGTCGCATCGGGCTCATGGACGTCGGTGGGCGTCTCGGGAGCTCGCCGCGGATTGACGATGAAACGGTCCCAGGGGCCACCCACGGTGGCGGGGAATTCGAGCATCTCCTCGCGCACCCACTCGGGCGGATTCAGCCAGGCATCCCGCCGACGGCAGAGTTCGGCGGCGGCTCCACCGATGGCTTGCACCAGCGGCTCGGAGGCACTCTCCTGCCCCGGCGTCCAGGGGAAAGGAAAGGTCTCGAAGCAGCTTGTGGGGGTGTAGCGCGGGCGTGTCTCGAGGCGGCTCCCGAGCTTCAGCGCCCAGGTCTCATGCAGGCGCGAGTGCAAGACGCCAAAGACGTAGTCGTCGGCACACGGGAAGACGATGAGCTGGCAGTCCGGCTTGACGACCGCATCGAGCCAAACGAACAGACGGTGTTTGGCGACTCGAGGGGTTGCGGCGAATCGCGCTTGCCCGTGGAGCGCTCGTTGCATTTCCGGACGGCTGGCATACAACTGCCACCACTCGTCGCGATACCAGGCCCGCGGAGCCGCTTCGCGGAACGCCTGGACGTGCCGAATCAAGTGTTCGAACGGGGTCTGGTAGAGGGTCGCTGCTTCCGGGCCGCGCGTGCCGAAGTCAATGATCCACTTGCCCGCCGGACGCCGGGTGACGTCCTGGCCGTTCAGCCACGGGAAGAGCACGTCCGAGTTAGGCCGACCATGAGGATTAGGTAGGGCCAGCCAAGACCTGGCCGCGGCGCCGGCGAGGTCAAAGGAGCCCTGCTTGGTGGTGCCCATGAAGGCCAGGCCGGTGTTGGCGGGCAGGCGCACGGCCGAGCCGAGGTTGGCGGTGGAGGTGAGGTTAGCGTTGATGCTCGGCGCCAGACGGCCATCGAGCACGCGATGCGTCTCGCTGCCATCGTCGAAGGCGACCATGGAGACATGGACATTGGCGCCGTCGAGGACCCACGGCCGGTCGCTCTCGGCGAAGAAGATGTCGCCGCTCTCCTTGAGGCGCTCCAGGACGCGCCGGTTAGCGCCGCCGCGGATGCCCTGCGTGGCCAGCAACCCGGCCCGGCGGCAAGCGCCGTTCGCCAGGTGCGCCCGTGCCTTCTCGAACCAGTAGCAGCAGAGATCCGCCTCGCGTGGCACCCGGTCCGCCCAGAGCGCGAACAGCCGGTCCACGTAGGCGTCTCCGAGTTCGCGGCGCAGCAGTTTGCCGCCGAGGAACGGCGGATTGCCGACGATGGCGTCCACGGCGGGCCAGTCGGGTTCCCGCGGGTGCGTCGGGTCGGATAGATCGAGGATGGCGTCCAGGCAGAGGAAGTTGTCGGGGAGGGGCTTGAGGACGGGATCCTGGGGGACGTTGAAGCCGTTGGCGCGGGTCCACTGGAGGTAGCCGATCCAGACGGTCATCTGGGCCAGGTCGTGGGCGTAGGGATTGACCTCGATGCCGTAGAGCTGCCACGGACCCACGGTGGGCAGGAAACTCGCCTGGAGGCGGTCCTGGGCGAAGACGATGACCTCCTTCTCCAGGTCCTTGAGCTTCTGGAGCACGACGTAGAGGAAGTTGCCCGAACCGCAGGCGGGGTCGAGCACCTTCAGGGTCGCCAGCCGTTCGAGGAAGCGCCTGACGAGGATAGTGCCTTCAATCTTGGCCTTGCGCAGTTTGAGCGGGGCCATGCCGGGGGCCACACCGCGGCCGCCAGGCGCGGGAGGCAGCAGCGCGTCCACCGCTGTGCGGAGCGCGGCCTCTTCGCGCCGCAGGGGCACCATGACCACGGGCTCCACCAACGTCTCGATGTCCTCGCGCCCCGTGAACTCGGCCCCGAGCTGGGAGCGCAGTGCCGGGTCCATGCCGCGCACGAAGAGGGTGCCGAAGATGCTGGGGTCGATGGCGCTCCAGTCCAACTGGGCCACCTCGCGAACCTGGCGCAGTTCGTCCTCGGTGAGTTCGAGGACCGCGGCGCTGTCGAGCAGGCTGCCGTTGAAGTGGCGGATCTCCCGCAGCGCGAAGTCGCCGCCGCCGGCCATGGCGCCGAAGAGGTCGGCCAGGCAGCGCCTGAAGAGGTCCGGCTTGGCGCGCGTCCGCTGCAGGAGTTCGGAGAACACCCCCTCGGGCAGCAGCCCGATATCTTCGGCGAAGAGGCAGAAGACGATGCGGTCCAGGAAGTGCGCCACCTGGCGCGGGTCGAGGCCGCGGTTGCGCAGGGCCTGTGCGAGGTCCGCCAGGCGGCCGGCGGCCTTGGCCGTGATGGCGGCGCAGGTGGTGCCGGGGCGGAGGGCCTCGGGGTTGAAGAACATGGAGTGCAGGCGGTCGAGGCCCTCGGGCGTGGCCAGGTCCTCGAGGCGGATCTCATAGACCACGACGGGAGTCGCGGTGAAGTTGGTGTGGATGACGATGCGCTCCAGGTCGCAGGTCATCAGCAGCGGCGGGTTCTCGAGAGAGTCGCGGGTCTGGAGGAGCTGGTCGTAGGCTGCGTCCAGGTTCTTGTGGCGGCCCTTGTACTCGCAGGCGAAGAAGGCCTTCTTCCAGACGTCGGCCCAGCCGTCGCCTCCCCCGTGCTTGGCGGCCCCGCGCTCGAAGGTGAAGGTGTCGCCGGTCTTGTCCAGGTCGGCCGGCTTGGGGTGTCCGACCAGATCGCAGAGGTCGAGGAAGTGCTGCTGAGCGGCTGAGCGCTCGGTCAGGGTCACGTTGCGCCACTTGGCGATGAACTCGGGTCCCGTCATAGCCTTCTCCGGGTTGCGGCTAGGGGTAGGTTAGCCCCTGGCTTGCGGGACTGCAACCGCGCCCTGATACTTTTTCATACATGCTAATATATAACCCCATGTCGTGTCCTGTACGCATCCCAATTCGGGGAGCAGGAGCCCGACGATACCGATGCCGACTCCGACCCCAATTTCTGGGTGGATCCTCAGCCTTTGAGGACGCCCAGGGGACGGAGTTTGACCAGGACCTGAACGAGGTCCTGCTGGGCCGCGATGACGGCCTCGATGTCCTTGTAGGCCAGCGGCGCCTCCTCGAGGTCGTAGGCTCCGGCGCGGGGCTTGGCTTTGGCGCGTCCGAACTTGGCCTTGAGGGGCTTCCAGCCCTCGAAGACGATGCCGGCCATGGCCTGGTCGCAGGCCTCTTTGCTGAGCGAGCGGCAGGCTTCCTGGCGGCCCATGATGCGGCCGGCGCCGTGTGAGCAGGACATGAAGGACTCGGGGTTGCCGAGTCCGGCGACGATGTAGGAGGGCGTGCCCATGCTGCCGGGGATGATGCCGGTCTCGCCGGGCTTGGCGGAGGTAGCGCCCTTGCGGTGGATCCAGACCTCGCGGTCGAAGTGGCGCTCGCGGGCGGCGTAGTTGTGGTGGATGTTGACCTCGCGTCGAAACTGCACGTCCTTGACCAGGTGGGCCACTTCGCGCTGGAAGGCTGCCATGATGCGGCACCGATTCTCACGGGCGTAGTCGAGGGCGAAGTTCATATCGCGGATGTAGGCCCGGCCCTCGGCTGACTCGGCCCGCAGGTAGGCGAGCTGCGGGTCCGGCAGGAGGATGCACTGCTGCTCGTTCAGGCGCAGCGCCAGCTTGTGGTAGTGCTCGGCGATGCGGTAGCCGAGGTTGCGCGAGCCGCTGTGGATCATGAGCCAGACGAAGCCGTCGTCGCCCTGCTGCAATTCGATGAAGTGATTGCCGCCGCCTAGGGTGCCGAGGTTGCAGTAGGCGAGTTCCCAGGCGTGGGCGTCGACCCCACCGGGGCGGTCGTGGTTGCGGGCGTCAAGTCCCGTCCAAGGCTGTCGCTCCCGGTGTGCGTGGCCCTCGCCGACGGGCACCGAACGCTTGACGCTGTGCAGGATCTGCCGCACCACCTCCGGCGTGGCCGCGGCGGCCGGGAGGTCCGTCTGCACGGCGCTCATGCCGCAGCCGATGTCGACCCCGACCGCGTTAGGGATGACGGCATCGGGGCAGGCGATGACGCCGCCGATGGGCATGCCGTAGCCGACGTGGCAGTCCGGCATCAGCGCCACCTGCCGAAAGAGCATCGGGTGCGCCGCCAGGTTATCGGCCTGTAGCTGGGCGTTGTCGTCGACGACCTCGCACCAGGACTTCACCGGCAGCCGGCCCGGGTCATGCTTGGTCCACTTCATGGGGTCTGCTCCTTGCCGCCGCCCCGGGAGTACTGTCGGCACGCTCAGAGCGGGTCGACAGCCCGGAGACCGGGAATTGAGACGAACGCGCGGTCATGCGTCCGGATCTGCGTCGCGCCATTCTCCGCCGCGATCATGGCAATTTGCAGATCGAAGATCCGCGCGCCGCAAACTCGCCACTGCCGCGCCGGCATTGGCGAGACGGAGTCCGAAACCAGGCCCAGGGTGCCAATAGTGCCCTCTACCCGATTCGATGAGAGCGTCGAGAAAGCGCGCCGCGAGCCCAGGAGACGAGGCCCCCCCAAGGCAACTCGGATGCGTGACCACCATCCAGAATTCAGCTACGCAAGGCAACGGGATGCCCCACCCGGAAGGATGAGTTGCCGCCTTCTCAATCGCAGCGCGGGCTTGCCGGTGTTCCGGGGTTCCACTTCGGTGGGCATACACCAAGAGGTTGGTGTCAATGGCGATCATGTTTTCGTCCGCCGCCATTCATGCAGGGCGGCTCGACCGGACACATCCAGGCCGTCCGGGGATCCGCCGGTGGCGACAACCCACGTGATGTTTCCGGCGGCAGGGGCTGGTTTCGGCTTGGCCGCCAGGCAATTCCGCAGCCCCTCCTCAATGAGAGCCCGGAGCGGTTGGCGCAGTTCAACCGCCCTCTTCTTCGCCCGGATGAGCAGATCGTCAGCGATGTCAACCGTGATTCTCATGCATACTATCGTAAAGGCATACTTATGCATTGCAACTCAGGCGCTGCCACCGCCCAGGGCGGACCCCATAGCTGTTTCGTGACGACTCAGGTGCAACTGCGTATCCTGCCCCAACGGGGCTGCGTACCCAAGCCCA
>CAIZKT010000507.1:0-4795 GCA_903933565.1 uncultured Victivallales bacterium
CCTGAGCCGAACGCCTTATTCTTCTCATCGATCGGGCCCCAACCGCAAAACGGCTGGTTATCCGGCAACTCATCGAGATCGACCTGCCGCCAGATGCTGACACGGGCCTTGTCGGCCCCGCGCATCTTCATGACCTGCTCGGTGGGCCGATGCCGCACCATCAGCTCTCCAGCTGCGGCATCATACGAAACGATCATGCCCTTGAGATCCCGGTCACGCGGCGAGGCGGGGGGTTCTTGGCCGTGGGCCAGAGAGCAAGCGGCTAGCGCGCCGATCGCTATTGCTGATAAGTAAGTACGCATGTTTCTATTTCCTCTCAGTTTGCTTGCATAATTGCGTTCTTCATCGTTTCTTTCCCTTTAACACCATGTCCGTAGATGCTCGCTTCGCCCGATGAAATTCGATGTGGAAGAAGGCCGCCTCAGCCCAGACGAGCGTAATGCCGACAGGAACGAGAAGAATGCCGTATCCCAGCATCCGGTGCAGACGGACGGCCCAGTCCAGATGCCAGCCATAGGTCGTCACCCAGACGGCGACGGCGATAAGGCCGGCGACGACAACCACCGGGGGCAGGACAAAGCCGTACAGGTGTGCGAGGCCGGCACGCCGTTCCCGTTCGCGCGGCGGCAGGAGTGTCGAGAGGTGGCGCAGGATGAACTGCCATCGAGGCATCGTGCGTCCAAAGAGCAGCAGCGCAGCAAAATCCCACGTAGAGCCCGACCGAAAAGCGAGATCCGTTCGAGGCTCGGACCGATACCAGGCCAAGGTCGCCCAGCCGATGAGCAGGCAGATCAATACATTGGCGACGAGGATCGCAGTCCACCCTCCGCCCAGTATCCGGACGAGGGGATTGGCCTCATGCACCAGTCCAGGATCGTAATACCAGGTGATGGCTGCATCCAGCGCCCGGGATGCGAACAGCAGGGACAACCAGAATGAGGCAAGGACGATTCGCTTCATGGCGTTTCACCTCCGCCGAGCGTCTGTAGCGTCACCGGCCCAAGCAAACCGGCCGGCAGCAGGGCGGTCCCTTTCTTGTACGGGTTCGGATAGCTGACTTTGGTGATGCGCTGGTCCTCGGGCAGGTCGGCATCGCCCACCAGGCGGTTGTGCCACTGGCTGGTGACGCGCACCTCCAACCGGTTGGCGCCCGCCTTCGCCGCCGACGCGATGTCCACGCGGAAGGGTGGTTTCCACAGTGTGCCAAGAGCCTTGCCATTGAGAGCGACCTCCGCCACCACCTCCACCGCGCCAAGGTCGAGGTACAAGGGACGCCCGGAGGTGAGCAGGCCGGCGGTTATGGCCAGGTCGGCGCGGTAAACGGCAGTGCCGGCATAATGGCGGATGCCAGGTTCGGCATGCTTCGACCAGTCCGATAATTCAGCGAAGGTCGTGCTGGCGGGGCCGCCCAGGGCCGGGTCGAAGGCCATCGTCCAGGGGCCGACGACGGTGGCCACGGTCGCCAGTACCGGTTCGTTGCGCTCTGCACTGCCGGCGGTCGCGGTGATGGGCCGACGGAAGATCACGAACCTGGAACCAGCAGGTTCAAGGACCAGCGGAACAATTGTGCGTCCATCGGCGATGCGGAAGGCGGCGGCATCCCGCCGGCAGCCGTCGGAGGGATCCCACAGCTCGGGCTGAAGGCCGACGACGCGGAATGAAAACGGGATCTCGACCGTGCGGTCGCTACGCTGGTTACTGACGAAGTACAGGTGGCCATCGCCGATGCGGCGATGGATGAAGGCCACCTCGGCATCCGCCGGCCAGGCGACATCAGGGGCGAGGCCGATAGCATCCAGCACCTTGGGGATGGGAAGCCCGTTGAACACCTGCCCCTTGCCGCAGGTGCGCTGCGTGACGGTCTTGCCGTCGCAGTCGGCCCACACCTCATCCACGCTGCGCGCCAGTTCCTGGTCGCAGCGTGGATGGTCACTGAGGGTCGGAGTCGAGGCCGGACGGGGACCCGCCACCGTCAGGCCCGCGACCACCAGATCACGCAAACGCGCCGCTACCCCCGGAGTCAACAGGGTCTGCTCCGGCAGCACCAGCAACCGATAGGCGACGCCGTCCGGCAACACCAGCCGTCCGTCGCGCACGCTGGCACGCATAAGCAAAGCCTCGCCGTTGATGAGATCGTAGTCCAGGCCGGCCGGCAGGGCCTTGACGACCTTGTCGATGCCGGGTGTGGCGATGGCGCTCGCGGGCACGATGTCGCTGATCAGGATGGCCACGTCGGCTGCCGGCAGCCCCTGCTGGAGCAGAAACTGGCAGCGGGACAGATAGGAGAACCACGCCTTCCCACCGTTCTCCCACCAGGTATCGGTGCGGCCAAGAAAGGTGCCGATGGTCCACATCGACATGCCGGGCCGCTGGTCGGTGAAGGGCTGATGCGGATAGGAGTGGAACACGAACCGGTTGATGCCCTGGCAGAAGAAATAGTCGCCCAGGGTCTTAAGCTGGAAGGGATGGCTGCGCCAGATCTTGCCGCTGCCATCGGTGAAGGCCTCGGCGGCGACGATGCGCTTGCCGTGCACATGCGCGCCGCTGGCGGCATCGCGGCAATCCTTGACGCAGCGTTCATTGTCCTTCACTGGCCGGCTCCAGAACTCGGCCATGGGCACATCGATAACACCTTTGCAGCGCATGGCATCGACAGTGGCGCCGCACAGGCCCGGCGCCTCACTCATGTAAGTCAGGCCCTGCCGCCGGGCCGTTTCCTGGGCGAGTGCGAAGTAGTTCTCCACCAGCAGATCGCCGATGGTGCGGCGGAAATCGCACAGGAAGCGCTCGCTGCGCGCGACGCTACCCACCACGCGGCCGGATAGCACCGGCATCCAGGGAGCCGGATCATAGCCGCGGCGGCGACGGAACTCCTCGCGCATGGCCGGGGTCCAGCTCTGGTCCTTGCATTCCCAACTGTCCATAAGCAGGTGGCGGAAGCCGAGCTGGGCCAGGGTCCCGGAATTGCCGGCAAGCGGACCGAGAAAACCGTCGAAGTAAGCCAGCACCGCGGCGCGGCTGAGCTTGTCACATTCGAGCCCCTCGGCGAGGGGCGGCGGCCGGTTGTTGGTATGGCCGGTGGGGCTGTGGCCGAAGCGCAGAACCACCCAGCGGCCCGGCGGTGTCTCCCAGTCAAGGCTGCCATCGGGCTTCAGGCGTCCGGTGAGGTCGATAACGTCATCGAATGAAATGCCCGCCGGCCTATCGTCGGCAGGCAAGGGATTGGTGGCCGTAGTCCAGGAACGGGGCCAAGAGTTCAGCCAGGCCTCGCCATTCAGCACAAGTTCGCCGATCAACCAGTCCGCCTTAAGATTGGCCACTGTAATGCGGAAATGTCGCGCTGTCGCCGGCTTGGCGTAGGAATACCGAGGCAACGCGCCGTCCTGTGCCGGTTTTTCGCTGGACCATTGCAGGACGCTACCCAGCGGGCGGAAGGTGGTGCCGTCGTCGCTGGCTTCAAGCACGGCTTCTGCGCCCCGGGGCAGCCCGACCCACGACACCACACCCTGGCAGGCGAAGGGCTGCGGAAAATCAAAACGCACCCATGCCGTGCCGCCGGCCTTGGGAATGGTCACCCTGGAGGCAAGACGGCCATCACAGATGGCTGACAAATCCTTGATCTCCCCGCTGCTGGTGATGACCGGTTTGGCGTCCGCCATGCGCCAGGCGCCTTCGGGCTGACGGCAGGCCACCACCACGGTATCCTCGTAATGCCGCGCATCGCGGTGGGGATCCTGGCCGTGGGCCATCTCCAGATCCTGGAAGGGGCCGTAATTATCAGGCGGCAAGGCAAGGCAACCGGTGAATCGGCCCGGGCCCGTGAAGGACGTTTCGCTCCATACCAGCTTGCGCATCGCCTGGGCAGGCTTGACCCAGGTGCCGCCGGAGGTGGCCCAGCCAGCACAGGGCATGGTTCCCAGATCCAGATCCAGACGCCGGGCCTCGCGGGCGGCATGGTGCATAGCCTCGACCCATTCACGACTTTGGTATTCGACCTTGGGCAGTCCTGTCACAGGCGGGGCGACGATGGGCCCCAGGGTGAAGATGGACGCACCGCCGATGCCGACGCGCTTCATCGCCTCAAGATCAAGGGTGATGCCCTGCTGGGTGATGTTGCCGTCCATCCAGTGCCACCATACCATCGGCCTGGCTTCAGGAGACGGATTGATGAATCCCGATTCCAGCGGCTGGTCAACCGCTTGTAAAACAGCCAGCGGTGTCAGCAGCAGGGCAGTGAGGAGCGTGAGGGTATGTTTCATCAGGTTAGTCCTTTGCTTGTGTGGACGTGGAAGTGGCGGAATGAATCGTCACTGGGCCGAGCAGGCCGGAGGGAAGCAACGGATCGTCCTTGTACCATTGCTTAACCGTCGAGAACGTCTTGCGACCGCTTGCGCGCGGAACCTTGTTCAGAAACCACGCTGGATAGTTCTTCAGCAGATTCCAGGCGCCCCCGCCCCAGGCGCAGTCTTCAGGCAATTGCTCGTCGCCGATCATCCGGTTGGGCCAGAGATTCACCACCTCGATCTCCAGTTCGTTGCCTTTGTCTTTCAGCACCCCGGCCGGAATGGCCACGCGCCAAGGCGCGCACCAGACTGTACCCAGTTTCCGGCCGTTGAGCGAGACGTCCGCCACGTTCTTCACCGCGCCGAGGGAGAGATACAGTGGGCAGTCGGCAGTGGGCAGTCGGCAGTCGAAGAGCTTCCGGTAAACCGCCGTGCCCGAATAGTACTTGATTCCGGAATCAGACTGAGCAGTCCAATCGGACAGATCGCTGAACACGACGGGAAGGCCGATA
>CAIZKT010000508.1:0-2765 GCA_903933565.1 uncultured Victivallales bacterium
CTTGCCGCCCTGGAGCCCGCGCTGCCCAGCCCGTTTCGGGCGGGTTCGCGGTATCCGCCGTCGGCTCCAAGGCGCCGGTTCGTGCCCTTTTCAGCGGAAGAGGGCGAAGGTTTTCGGCGGGGTGCCGGTGCTGGCGTAGTAGACGGCGCCGATGATCATGGGCATGAGGCAGGCCAGCATCTCTCCGGCGATCAGGCCGATCATGAGTGGCTTGAGGCGGGCGTAGAGGGCGGCGCCGCCGTACTTGGTGACGGACTTCTTGACCAGCCAGCCGATGAAGAAGGAAAACGCCAGGAGGCAGCTCTGCCAGGTTCCGAGCACCAGGAACAGCAACGGATGCAGTGGCCACCAGGCGAAGCGGTGCCGGCAGAGGGTGAAGAGGATGACCAGGGCGAAGGTGATGGCGAAGGCGACCAGGCTTCCCGGCGCCGGTGAGGCCTGGCGGAAACGCTGCCAGGGCGAGCGTTCGTCCAGGGCCGGCAAGGCCGCCTGGGCCGACAGCGCCTGGCGCACCTGGCTGCTGGCGTCGAAGGCAAAGTGCGGCACCGACGACATGGTCCAGCCGTCGCCGGTGCGGATGGCCCCATGCTGATACTGCAAGTAGAGAGTGGCGGGGACCGCGGCGGCAAGGCCGATGAGCAGGGCTGCGAGGCCGCAGAGCGCCAGGCGTCCCAGCCGACAGTGGGCCTGGTCGGTGATCTGCAAGGCGGAGACGAGATAGGGCATGAAGGCCTCGCGGGGATCGATCAAGAGCACCGATGAGAGCATGGCCATGATCAGCATCTGGTCGGGACCGATCGCCTTGGTTCCGAGGAAGCCCCACAAGACGGCACAGGGGAAGAAGTAGGAGTGCAGGTAGAACACCCCGGCCTCGGCCAGGAGTCGGCTGATGACCACCAGCAGCACGGTCATGATCAGCGCGTAAAGCAGCCCAAAGGGCCATTGCAGCCCCACCCGTGACATCTCAATGACGAACAGGGCCGTGGCTACCAGAAAGGCGCGGGCGCCCCAGACAGCCGAGCTCTCCACCGCATCGCCCGCCGCCAGGCCGAGCGAGCGCCGGAAGACGTTGCCGTAGTAGCGTCGGCCGCTGTAGGCCAGGACCAGGAACATGCCGCAGTAGGCTCCGGCATAGAGGAAGTTGCTGGGATGCGGCTGCAGCATCGGGCCGCTGATGGCGATGCCGTATCCGGCCAAGCTGCCGGTGACCGCGCCAAAGATGTAGGGCGCCAGGCCGAGGGACAGGGCCACGTCGGAACTGAGGAAGTAGGCAAAGCCGATGACGGTGAAGTAGAGGGTGGGGTTGAAGATCTGCCAGACCGCGATCCCCGAACGGCTGTAGACGGGGAACAATTGCAACAAGGGGGTGAAGTTGAGCTGGGTGCGGCAGGGGATGAGGGTCTCCGGCCACCAGGCGCAGGCGTAGTTGTTGAGGTGCAGCAGAAACACGGCCACGGTCCCGATCCAGAACAGCCGGTTGCGAAACACCGGACTCGGCTGCCCCGCCGCAGTGGGCAGCAGCGCCGTGGCGAACTCGATGGTGGGGTAGGGCAGCCGTTCGTGGCTGGCCCACTGCCGATGGATGACCAGCGACAGCCCCGCCGCGCCGACGCAGACGGTGACGATCAGCGGCAGCCAGAACCAGAGGGTCCGCCGCCAGGCGCCCCAGGGCACCTCCATGAAGCCGATGGGCTCGTCGCCGACCGCGATGCTGTTGACGAACCCCTCCAGTGCCTGGGTGCTGCCCGCCACCTCGCCCACCGCCAGGTTGCGCTCGTAGGCCGGGTCGGCCAGCATGGCAGGTGGGGCATGTTTGAGCACCGCGGGCAGACGCGGGGCCAGGCTGCCTTCGAGGGCGACATCGAGGAAGGCGCGGGTGAGATCGCGCGCTTCGTCAGCATTCAGAGCCTCGGTCTGGGTGCGCAGCCGTTGCGCATAGCCGGGCAGGGGGGCCTGACCTGGGCGAATGGCCGCGGCGGCAGCCGGGTTGTCGATCAGGGCATTGAGGCCGAGCAGCAGCCGTCGGCAGGTTGCCGCGCTCAGCGGCTCATTCCTAGGCTCGGCGCTCAGCGCGGCCCGCAGGTCGGCCGTCGCGAGCGGCCGCAGGGCGCGCCACTCTGCCGTGGCCCCGTCGGTCAGGCCGACCGCCAGGCGCTGGCGCAGCCGGGTTGGGTCGGTCACCTGCTCAGGCTGGATGGCCGCCGGCTGGCCTTGCCACCCCGGCGTCGTCTTGGCGTAGTGATGGGGCAGCATGAGGAAGGTGGTGAACTGGTGCATCAGCCCCCGGCCCGGCACGTAGCAGGCACAGAGGACCAGGGCCACAATCACCGAGAGTTCGTCGCCGCGCAGCGCCGCGCCCCGCCCCAGTCGGCGCAGTAACGGATTGACCAGCATCGAGAACAGCACCAGCCCGCCAAAGACGGTCACGGGCAGGAAGTTCCCGACCAGAAACGTGCCGCCCATCACCATGTCGTTGAAAAAGGTAAAGGCGCAGAGCAGGACGGCCCCCAGCAGCCCGAGGATTACAGCACGAACGGTCATCACGTCTCCTGATCTGTGCGTGAATCGGTAGTATAGCGCCTGGCCGCGGGCTCGGACGGAAAAGGGTTCAGGGTTCAGCCCAGCCCCCGGCTGCGGCCGGGCATACCGGAATGAGACTTGCCGACGCGGGTCCGATTCCGATCCGGCCGGGACGCGCCGGATCGCCTGGAGGGCGGCCCTGCGTGGCCGCCGCGGCGCCGACGCAGCGGCGCCCTCCAACGCCC
>CAIZKT010000509.1:0-19862 GCA_903933565.1 uncultured Victivallales bacterium
AGGGCGGAATGGGAAGCGCCTGGTGTCATACGAGGTTGCTGCAAGTCTCATACAAGGGTTCAGCCGGGCCGGGGGCCAGGCATACCGATAGGAGAACCGCCGTTGCCCCCCGACCCTCTGCGGTTCTCATACAAGCACCCCCCTACGGAACTGACCTGCGCCCGTCAGGTCCTAGCGCTTGTCTGCCGTTGTACGGGCGGACCCGCGGGCTATAGTCCTGAGCTTCCGCCTTGGGCGGATGTAGCGCACCTGTTGCAGATAGATAGGCCGGCGACATGGATATCGACACCAGCCCTCAACCCACGAAACTAGGGCCGTACGAGATCCGCGGCGAGATTGGACGCGGTGGCATGGCCGTCGTCTACCAGGGCATCCAGCCGTCGCTCAACCGCACGGTGGCCATCAAGGTTCTGCCGGAGCCGTTTGCCGCCAAACCCGAGTTGCTAGCCCGTTTTGAGCGCGAAGGCACCATCATCGCGCAGTTGAGTCACCCCAACCTGGTCCAGGTCATCGACCGGGGTCGAGATGGCAACACTCTCTACATCGTGATGGAACACATTGACGGCGGCGGACTTGACACGCGTCTCGCCGCGGGCGCGGTGCCCCTGCGTGATGTTCTGGACTGGTCGGCACAGATCTGCGACGCCCTTGACTATGCCCACAGCGTCGGGGTTGTGCATCGTGACCTCAAGCCCTCCAACATCCTGATCGAGATGCGAACCCGGCGCCCGAAGATTACCGATTTTGGGATTGCCCAGCTTGAGACCAACACTGCGGGTCTTGCCACCTTGACCCTGGACAACACCAGTATCGGGACGATGAACTACATGTCTCCGGAGCAGCGCCTTGACGCCCACAGGGTCGACCATCGAACCGACATTTTCTCTTTCGGCGTCATTCTCTACCAGATGCTCACGGGCAAGCTGCCGCTCGGGCACTTCAAGCTACCGAGTTTTCTCCGTTCGGATTTGCCGATCGGCCTCGACGACATCGTCACGAAGTGCCTCGCGGAAGCGCCTGATGACCGTTACCAGAGTGCGGCCGAGATCCGTAGCGACTTGCTGCGCTTGGCGGGCTCCTCCGGCGCTGGGCATGACTCGACGAGCGGTCGCCGCGGCCGTCTTTCGCTTACCGCGCCGCAGCGCCTGTATGCCGCGGTTGCGGGCCTTGCTGTCCTGGCCGGTTTGGCGATTGTGGCCGTGCTCATGGTTCGGGGGCGCGGAGATCAAGGCAAGCCTGCCAGTGCAGCGGAAGCTGCGCCTCCCTCCCCTTTGGCGGCCACCGCCGGGTTGTCGGCTCCGGTCGCGCTTGCTGCCCCGGTTGAGCCGGTCGCGACGGCGCCCAAGGCCGGGTCCAGTCCCGCCGTGGTTGAGCCGGTCGCCATGGCGCCCAAGGCCAGTCCCGTCGCGGTTGAGCCGGTCGCCATGGCGCCTGGGGCCGGAGCCAGGACTCCGACCGTCCAGGGGGCGGCGCCGACGGTTGCGCCCGTCAGGCCGTCTTCTCCGGCGCCGGTATCCTCTCCTGTGGCCAAACCGTCGGCAACTGTCGTCGAGCCACGGGCGGTGGCAACGCGGCAGGAGGCCGACTTTGCGCGGGCCCGCGGACTCATAGGCAGCGGCAAGTACGAGCAGGCGATTCCCATCCTTGTTGCCATGGCTGGCCAGCATGACCCCGGAGACGCGCTGTCACCCGAGGCGCAGTTCACCCTCGCGGGGGTGTGTCGCGACATGGGGGATCGAGAGCGTGCCGTGACCGAGTACGAGAAGCTGGTCCGCGTCTATCCCACCTCGCCGCGCGTTCCCGACGCGCTTCTCGGTAAGATCCGCACGGAATGGGAGCTGGCAGCCTCCGATGTCAGCAAGGGTACGGCAGTCATCGGCAAAGTTATCCGGGCGGTCAAGAAGGTCACCGCTACGCGAAGTTACCCCGCCGGTATCCAGCAGCGTCTGGTCACCGAGTTGCAGGCCGTACAGGCTCGGTACGCAGGCACCCCGCACGCGCTGGCGGCGCTGCGCCTCATCATCACCGTCTGCTCCCCGCCCGAGATGAGCAACGACCGCCTGGCTGCCGAGTGCCTGGCGCAACTGAGCAGACTGGATCCCGAGGCCGGTCCGGAGCCCCTGTATGAGGCGGCCCGGCTGTATGACCGTAGGCTCGCTGAACCCTTGCTCGCGGTCGAACTCTACGAGCAACTGCAGTCGCGGTTCCCGGAAAACAGCCATGCCGACGTGGTTCGCGAGCGCTTGACGGCGTTGCGCGTGGACACGCCGTGACTGCGGCGCGGGCCCAGGCAGTCAGGTTTCAGACTACCCTCGTATCCAGGTTCTCCAGGTGATCCGTAGCGGACCGTTGCAGGGGACTCCAAACATGCTCTTCAGACCTCGCCTGGCGCTCTCAGCGGCAGCCCTTCTGATCGGCTGTGCGCTGTGGTTCAGCCCTACGCTTGGCGCCCAGGAGGCGATCGCCCCGCTGGACGTCCCAGCCGCAGCGCCGTCCTGGGCCCGCTACGAGCCCGGCCTGATGATCCTGGCGGCCACGCTGGTTCTCGTCCTTGGCGGTGTTCTGCTGCGGCTTCTTGTCCGTCTGGGGGTGGTGCGCAATGTGGCGTGGATGGTCCCCATTTTCATGTTGCTGAGCGCCGTCGGCTGGGCTGCGTTGCGCCTTTTGCACCCCGCGCCTCACCTGTCCGGGACGACGGCGCTACTGAAGTTCCTCTTCCTCTCCCTAGTCTTCGTGTCTGTTCTCTACCCGGTGGCGCGCCTGGCCCTGCCGGAACCTGCCCAACGCACTCGCGGTGGGGTTCCGCCGCTGATTCGCGCCGTGGCGCTGGCGGTGGTCACCTTTCTCGGGGTGCTGGTTTTGCTTACCTGGTCCTTTCCTGGGGTGAATCTGACTCCGGTTTTCCTGACTTCAGGCGCGGTCTCCATCGTGCTCGGCCTAGCGGTCCAGGACCTGCTCAGCAACCTGCTTGCAGGCGTGGTCATGAGTCTCGAACGCCCGTTCAAAGTGGGGGACTGGGTAAAGATCAGCGAGGTCGAGGGAGAGGTTGTGAACGTCGCCTGGCGGGCCACGACCGTGCGGACTCGGGAGAATGACTGCGTCATCATTCCCAACAATGTGAGCGTGCGGGAGAAGGTGACGAATTACGATCTGCCGACGCCGGCTCATCTGCTGAAGCTGCCGATCGGCGTCGGCTACGAGACGCCCTGCGGCCTGGTGACGTCCGCTCTGGAAGAGGCGGCGTCCCGGGTTGTCGGCGTCTTGCCGAGCCCGGCGGTGACGGTCCACTTCCTCGACTACCTCGACTCGGCGCTGCTCTATGAGTTGCGGGTCTACATCGACAATTACGAGTCGGCTCCAGCGGTCCGCAGCGACCTGAACAAGGAGATCTGGTACGCCTTCAAGCGCTACGGCATCACGATCCCGTTTCCGCAGCGCGATGTCAACCTGCGCCAGGTGGTTGACGAGCCGAAGCTGCGGCGGGCGCGGTTGGTGGCGACTCGCGGCCCCCTGCGCGGTACGATGGTCGACCTCGAAGCCGCGGAACTGACCCTCGGCCGCGGCCTGGATTGCGGCATCTGTATCCCCGACCCCAGCGTCTCGAACCAGCACGCTCGCGTTGAGGGGGCGGCGACCGGCCACCGACTCAGAGACCTTGGCAGCCGACACGGAACGCTACTGAATGGCGCCGCCGTGCTGACGGCGACGTTGCGGCAGGGGGACGAGATCGGCATCGGGCCGGTCACCTTCGTTTACGAGTGCCTGTGGCGCAGCAACGCCGAGCGGCCTGACACCGTGTGGGCGGCGCCGCCCAGGGCTGCCCCGCCCGCCACTCCGACCGGGGCCGATACGGTCGGCGAGTCGGTGGCCTCTCGCACCAGAGGATGAAACCGACCCACCTCGCGTCGCACTGTGGTTGTAAAACCGTCGCGGGTTGCTAAAGTGGCCCCTCGTCGCGCCAGTAACCGCCCGTGGTTCTCTGGCCCACCACCCCGGTGCAAGGAGGCCCCGTGCAGAGTTGGGTCTGGCGTCAACTGCGTGTGGAGCTCCCCGACGAGTGGGAGTTGCTGCAGTTCACCCGCAACCCGCAGATGGGGCGTTGCGCCTTCGCGGACCGAACCCAGTTTCGCTTCGAGATCAACTGGCGCGTGGTTCCTAATGCACCCGATTTCGAGCGCCTGCTGACCGATTACCGTTCGCGGCTGGACGAGGACGGCATCCAGGACACGCGGCGCCTCCAATGCGGCGGCTGGCAGGGGGTCCACGGCATCCTGCCGGACCGGCGTGCTACCTCGCGTTACGGCGCCTTTTTTACCCCCTTGAGTTGCCTGGTGGAAATGGTCTTCCTCTGGCCTAAGACCCGGCACGAACCCACGGAGGCGCAGGTCCTGGCCTCCGTGCGGCCTGAGGAACCAACCCGTGCGGGGCAGGTCCGCTGGCGCGCCTTCGGCATGGACTTGCTCACTCCCGCCGGCAGTTTTTTGGAGCACTGCAGCGCGGATCCAGCCTGCGCCCAGTTCAGCTTCAGTTCGGAGCGGCGGCGCACCTGGGAACGTTTTGCCCGGCGCGGGCTCCTGCCCCAGTGGCTGCATGAGCCGGTGCCAGATTGGCTGCGGCGCAGCACGCCGCGCGGATTCCGCACCACCTTCGGGCGCGAACAGGACAACCACGGCCACACGGTGGCGGTGAGCCGGGCCGAACGTAAGATCCCCCGTCTTCCTGACCTGCTTCTGGGACGCCGCGAGTACGCTGCCGCGGCCTGGATCTGCCCCCGCGACGGGCGGCTCTACCTGGTTTGTCGTGAAGCTTATCGTGGCGCCGACCGCCACCGGCCAGCCCGGCCGCCGGGCGTCCTGAGTTGCTGCGCCGACGTGGAGGTAACGCTGTGAGCGACGCGGTCGACCTGAGCCGCGAGGCGGACTGGGGTGGCATGCTGCGCGCCCTGCCCACCCGAAATACTGCCGCCAGAGCGGTGGAAAATGGCTCGACTGGCGTCACTTTATACGTCAAGCGCAAGCGTCCGGCCTGGATGGTTCCGCCGGTGTCGTGGGTAGTGCCCTACTCGGCGGAGCGTGAGATCATGCTGGATGCGTTGGGGCGCCAGGTCTGGCAGTGGTGCGACGGCAAGCTGACGGGGAGGAGATCGTGGATCGCTTCAAGGACGAGCACAGGCTGACTTTCCATGAAGCGCGGGCAGCCGTGACCGGTTACCTGCAGAAGCTCATCCAGCGCGGGGTGTTGGCGATCGTGATACGGGACCGCTCATGAAACAAATCCAGATTGCGGAACAGCCATGGTTGGGCATGGCGCGCACGGTGCGGATCACGGTGGATGGCATTCGTTACCGCCTCTTCCGCGCCTCGGTGACGGTGGCCGTCATCGCGGTGGCCGTGGCGTTTCTGATGAACATCCTCGGCGAGAGCCTGATCAAGCGGGCTGTAGCCAGCAATACCCGCGAGCGCATCACCCAGATGCGCTTGGTCTACAGTTGGAGCGCTCGCCTGACCAATCCGGGCAGTATCGAGTCCGTACTCACCGACCTGGCCGCCCTCCAGCCGGGCGAGGACCGCTTCCGCGAGATGCAGGGCCTGGGCGGTCTCGCCGCTGAGCGCATGACCGCCTTCCACCGAGATGCGGTCCAGGCCAGCGCCTATACCACCTTCTTTGCTGACCTCGACTATGCCAAGCGCCGCTCTGCCATCCACACCGCCCGCGGCATTGGCATCTTCGAGCGCCTGCGCACCGAGAAGGGCATGCAGGATTTCCGTCTGGCGATGTCACACATCAAGTCTGTGCGCTTTGTCACCTCGTTTGAGGACCTGGAGCAGTTTCTGAAGCGGACGCCACAGCTTCTGGCCGAGGCCCAGGCCGTGCTCGACGGACGGCGTCGGGCCATTGCCCAGATCAGCGGCAGCCTGGGTCAGAAATCCGTGCTGGAGGCCCTGGCCAACGCGGATGGCGACTTCGGCAACACGGTTCGGAGGGCGGGCTTTATCTTCGACGCCCAAAGCGTGGCGCCCGTCGTCACCGAACAGGCTAAGCGATTGCTGGATGTCATCCGCCTTGAGAAGACCATGGATAACGAAAAGTGTCGGCAGTTGCTGGCGCAACAGGGCAACGTCATGCCCGCCGATGTCAACGTGCTGATGTTGTGGAAGTACCTCGACAGCGCCCGCTTTTCCGCCCGCTATCTGGCGCGCCTGACGGAAAGCGGCGTAGAGACGTCCGGCTTGAGTCCGGAGCGCCTGGTCAGCCTGGCGGAAGCCCGCAAGGAAAACGCGGATTTGCTGCAGGCCGAGCGGTTGACCATGGACGCCGGTCGGGGCTTCATGGGTCTTGGCGAACGTTTGGCGTGGTTGCTGTTTGTCTCCTTGCTCGTCTGTGGCATCGGCATCTGCAACGCCATGCTTATGACCGTCACCGAACGCTTCACGGAAATCGCTACGCTCAAGTGTCTCGGCGCCCTGGACGGCTTCATCATGTTGATGTTTGTGATGGAAAGCTCCTTCTTGGGCATCGTCGGCGGCTGTATCGGCGCCATTCTCGGGACACTCATCGCCGTGGGGCGCATGCTGGCCTCCTTCGGCATCAACTTTGTCGGCGCGCTGCCCGCCGGGGAACTCCTCGTCGGCATGGCCGCCAGCGTCATTATGGGTATGGTATTGGCGGCCGTAGCCGCGGTGCTGCCTTCTTACCAGGCGGCCCGGCTGGCGCCGATGGAAGCCATGCGCATCGAGTGATCGGTCTGGACGGACGAGCGGAAGACCATGGACGCCAAAACAGACACGCAGAGCCAGATCTCCGGCCCCACCGCGGCGGCCGCCATCGTTGACGGCGGCGAGCCCAGCGGCCGTGTCATCATCCGCACCGTCGGGCTCAAGAAGAGCTATTTGATGAAGGACGTCGTCACCGAGGCCCTGCGCGGCGTCGATGTGGAAATCCTCACCGGCGAATTCATCTCCGTCATGGGTCCCTCGGGCTCGGGCAAGAGCACCTTCTTCAATATGATCGGCGCTCTCGATAGCCCCACCACCGGCCGCGTTTTCATCGACGAGGTCGATGTGGCCCAGCTTACGGCCGAGGAACTGGCCTACCTCCGCTGCCACAAGATTGGCTACATCTTTCAGAGCTACAACCTGATCAAGTATATGACCGCCCTCGAGAACGTGACCACGCCCATGGCCTTCGGCGGGGTCATGCCCGATGAGGCGCGCGAGCGTGGTATGGGTTTGCTGGACATCGTCGGGCTGAAAGACCGCTGGCACCACCGCCCTATCGAGATGAGCGGTGGTCAGCAGCAGCGCGTCGCCATCGCCCGCAGCCTCGCTAACCGCCCGAGTGTTCTGCTCTGCGACGAACCGACCGCCAACCTGGACTTGCGCACTGGCCAGGAAATCCTGGATATTCTCCAGCGTCTGAACCAGGATCAGAATGTGACCATCATCTGCGCCACCCATGACCACCGCATGCTGAACATCTGCGATCGGCTAATGTGGATTCGCGACGGCCAGATCGAACGCATCGCTCGGCGCGACGAGGTGCATATTGAGGTCGGCAGCATCGGCGGCGAGACGGAATGATGAGAGACCTGACTGACAACCGGAAAGCGCCATCGCTCATGAGCCTGAGATGCCTTGTCCGCTGGCCTATCGTGCTGGGCGGGTGGATCCTGGCCGTTACCCTCGGCCTGCGTCCCGCTGCGGCTGCCTTTCGCCCCGACTGTGAGGCCCTGACCGCGACGCCGCATCGCCTCAGCGGCACGCCGGAGGCGGCGCGCGCCGCGGATTATATCATCGGGCGGCTGAAGGAGATCGGGCCCGACCAGGTCATCGAACAGCCCTTCCCCGTCACCCAGACGGTCGTGCAGCGTTGCGACGTGCTGGTGGCAGGCAGCCCCACGCCCCTGCCTCTGCAACCCGTGCGCCCGAATGGTATCATTCCGCCGGTGACGCCGAGTGACGGCGTCAGCGGCCGGATTGTTCATGTCGGCATGGCCACCGCCGACGATTTTGCCCGCATGTCCGTGCGCGGCGCCATCGCGGTCATGGACTACAACACCGGGGACAGTTGGCTGCGAGCCTTCCGCCTCGGCGCCCAGGCCGTCATCTTCGCCCATAGCGGCTTGGCGGAGAGTCGGCACGCGCACTATGTCGAGTGCAGCACGAACCTGCCCCGTTTCTACTACAACGGCCCGGCGGCGGACCTTCCCGACGGCAAGGACGCGGTCATTCACAGCGAAGTCGTCTGGCAGGGCGCCACCGGCCGCAACCTCTTTGCCTACTTCCGCGGCACCGATCCGATCTTTGACCAGGAGAAGGAGGAGTTGATTATTCTGGCGGCCAACCTCGACACCTTCGGCGAGGTGCCTAACCTGACACCCGGGGCGCGCGGCGCCGCCAACTGCGCGGCCCTGCTGCAGCTAGCGGAAACCATCAAGCTGCACCGGCCGCGACGGCATATCCTGCTCGCCTTCTTCGACAACCAGGCCCGCGGTCACGCCGGCGTCAGTGCGTTCTACCGCGCTCTGGAAACCGAGAAGACGGACCATACCGTCAAGACCCGGCGCCAGTCCTGGGAGGACGAGAACGTCTTCCTCGGTAAGCTGATGAGCCTGGCCAACAGCCCCGAACCACTGGCCGCCGAGTCCGACGTCCGCTCCCGACTCAGCGTGGTCAAGTTCATCGATAAGCACCGCGGCGAAGACGCTTTCTTCTCGGCTGGCCCCTTCACCTCCCTCGAGAGGAAAGGCACCGTCGAAAATGTGCCCAAGGTACGGGAGACGGTGACCAAAGCCCTGGCCGCCAAGGCCGGCGATGGCAGCGCCGCCCTGCAGCTACTGGCGGTTGAACTCCGGCAACAGGCCGAGGTGGAGGCCCGCAGCGACACCACCGCCGCTCTGGCCGCTTTCCGCCTCGAATTGGCAGCGCGTTGCCTGCAGGTCAAGACCGTTTTCGATCAGGGCGCCGAGGTCATCAAGCCCGTGGTTCTTGGCCAGGCCGGGGCGCCCCCCGTGAAGCGCGTTGAGAAGGAAGCATTTCGTACGGTCCGCGACGCCCTCGAAGCCGATTACGAGACCGAACTCGAGGACATCAGCAAGGTTCGGCGGGAACTGCTCGACCGGTTGGGTGACAAGTCCAAGGGGCATGCCTACATGCTCAAGGATAGATCCTACAAGATACGTGACGAAGCCAATCTCATGCGTAAACAGTACCGGGAGCGCGGCGAGACGCCGCCGCCGGAGGTTCAGGCTCGCCTTGATGACATGCGCAAGACCGTGGACACTGAGATTGAGCCAGAGAAGGATGCCTGGAACGACCTGCAACGCATTCTGGGGCGCTTGAAGCGTCAGTTTGGCGGCAAGGAAAAACCTGACCTCAGTCCCCTGGTCAGCGGTAAACTCGCCATCGTCCTCGAGTCCTTCCGTTCGGACATCCGTCTCCGGCAACAGGAAATGAAGGAGGAGCTGGCCACCCTGGAGTCTGATGAGGCCATGCTCCTGCTCATCGGCAACGCCTGGATTGGCCTGCATGCCTCGCTGATGCTTGGTGACACGACCGCAACCTGGGGCCTCATCATCGGCGGTGAATCCTCCCTGCGCTCCAGCGAAGACCATTGGGGCCTCTACGGCAAGATCCAGTCGACCTTCCTCAAGGCGCACGAGGCCTACTGTGGTCCGGACGGCACCGGCACGCGCTTCCTGGCGGCTTCGGCGAACCAGAATCTGCCGCAGACCCGCGTGCTGTGGGGGACGCCTTTCCTGATTCACAGCGGCGAGATCGCGGGGCTGTCGGGCATCTACAACCTCGCCCTCGGCACCGCCCAGGAAAGCCTGGCACGCGAGGGGACTCCCGACGATACCCTGGCCAATTTGAAGGTGGACATCATCGAAAAACAGGCCGCTGACATCGGGCTTCTGCTCTGCGGGGCGGGTGCGCAGGAAGAGGCCGCAGTGGCCAATCAGCCTGGCCTGTCGCTACGGCGCAATATCGTGGCCTCGAAAGAGTACGTGACCCCGTCCTTCAAGGATGGTATGGTGCGTGGGCCGATGGTGATGGGTCTTCTCCCCGGCAGTTCCATCCCCAATACGCCTATGCCCAGCGCGGCGGTGCAGCTCCAACTCCGCCCGAATTACTCTCTGGCCTACGCCCCGTCCAAGCCGGCCGGGTTTGACGACTTCCAGATCCTGCGCACCAGCCGCACGGGCGTGTACGGCATAGGACCGGTCAAAGGTGGCTGGGGTATGTGGGCCGTCGCCGGCGGCTTTGCCGCCATCTTCAATCCCCAGGGACAGGTGACCCAGGTCTCGGACATCGAATCCTTCAAGACGGTCCGTTGGCGGCTCAACGTCTTCCGCTGCAAAGAGGGCAAGGCAGCCTTGCCCCCGCAACTGCGCACCGAGAAGCTGCCTGGCGAAGAGGTGAAGGTCCTTGGCGCCCGCGCCAACGCCGACCTTGATCGCAAGAAGTCGTACACCCAGACCGCCGACGGCATGGTGGCGTGGTACAGCGAAGACCGCGAGCGCGGCGTCAAGCTTTTCAGCCTGCGCCAGTTGGTGGGCCTCAACAGCGGCGCCGAGGTGTTTGACGAGAAGGAAGAGATCAAGGATCCGATCGGCGAAGGTTTTGCGATGACCGGCATCCCGCCGACGATCGATGTGCCCGCCCGTTCGTCGGCCGATCTCTGGCGCCTCAACGAATCGCGCCTTGCCATCCTGCGCAGCAAGGGCATCCAGGACAGCAGCCTAGCCGAACTGCATGGCCGTTCGGAGGACATCCTCATCGAGTCCCGCGCGGAGACCTCGCCACTGCGCCGGGAGTCTCTCGTCACCAGCTCGTTCTGGGCCTCGCAGCCGGTGTATCGTAAGGTGCGTAGCATGCTTGACGACCTGGTATTTGCCGTGCTTATCCTCCTCGGTCTGTCGGTGCCCTTCGCCTTTGCGGTCGAACGCGTCGTGGTCGGCGCGGCCACGGTCTACCGGCAGATCTGCTGGTTCGGCTTCTTCTTCGCCGTTACCTTTATGATCCTCTACCTGAGTCATCCCGCCTTTGCCATTGCCAACACGCCCATCATCATCTTCCTCGGTTTCGCCATTCTGGTCATGAGCGCCATGGTGATCTTCATCATCATGCGCAAGTTCGAGTATGAACTCAAGGCCCTGCAGGGGATGACCGCCACCGTCCACGCCGCGGATGTCTCCAGCGTCAGCACCTTCCTGGCCGCCATGCAGATGGGCATCTCCACCATGCGCCGTCGTCCCCTGCGCACCGCCCTGACCGCCATCACCATCGTGCTGCTGACCTTCACCATTCTGTGCTTTGCCTCTTTCGGCACCCAGTACGGTATCGTCACCCTGTTCAGCGCCCCCAACCCCTCGTACTCGGGAGTTTTCGTACACAACGTCAACTGGCAGCCGCTGAGCGAGGACCTGCGCGACATTATCAAGGGCCGCTGGGCCGAGCGCCTAGTGGTTTGTCGGCGGCTGTGGATCTCGCCCAGGACCCAGAACGACCCGGGCCAACTGGTCAGTTGCGGCGACGCCAGTAAGCCGGTTACCATCAAGGGCGTCCTCGGTATCGATCCCATCGAGCTCGGACAACGCCCCGACATGAAGCAGTTCTTCGGGGCTCTCGATGATACTACCGTGCTCATTACCAGCGCGGTGGCCAGCACGCTTGGGGTCAAGCCCGGGGATCAGGTTCTGATGAAGGGGCGGCGGTTGACGGTCGGGCAACTGCTGGACGCCGTGCGCGTCTCCGCGGCCAAGGACATGGATACCAGCAGCATCCTGCCGGCAGACTTCACCGAGGCTAGCAGTACCCAGCAGACCACCCAGAATGACGAGGAGGTTGAGATGATGACCCAGCGCAACTGGGCCAGCCTTCCCGTGGACCAGGTGGTCGTGGTTTCCGCCGAGACGGCTAAGTCTCTCGGCGCCAGCCTTTACGGTTTGATGGTGTATACCCGCGACACCACCGAAGCCGTCGAGGTCGCCGAGGATCTGGCGCGCATGCTTCCCTTCCCCATCCCCGCGACGCGCGACAATGGCGTCTATCGGCATCTGCTCGGCACGGTCCTGCAGGCCAGCGGCGCCAAGGACTTGTTCTTCCCTATTGTGCTCGGTGGCCTGGTGATCTTCGGCACCATGCTGGGCTCGGTCGCCGATCGTCAGAAGGAGATCTATACCTTCAGCGCTCTGGGGCTGGCGCCGCGCCATGTCGCCACCCTGTTCTTTGCCGAGTCCATGGTCTACTCGCTCATCGGCGGACTCGGGGGCTACCTTCTGGCCCAGGGCACCCTGAAGATACTGGGGATTCTGAGTGAGTACGGCATTGTGCGCGTGCCCGAGATGAACATGAGTTCGACGAACACCATCGTGACCATCTTGCTGGTTATGGCAACCGTCCTGGTCTCGGCCATCTACCCCGCGGTCAAGGCCTCAAGGAGCGCCAACCCCGGGCTCATGCGCATGTGGCGTCCCCCGCCGCCCCAGGGCGACATCCTCGATCTGGTATTCCCCTTCACGGTCTCGGCCTACGACATTACCGGCGTGGTCAGTTTCCTGCGTGAGCACTTCGGCAACCACACCGATACCGGGTTGGGACGCTTCATGACCAGTAACGTCCAACTGGCCAAGGAGCCCAGCGGTTTGCTTGGGCTTGATGCTACTCTCGCTCTGGCTCCTTTCGATCTGGGCGTCAGCCAGACCTTTGCGCTGCGCAGTTCACCCAGCGAGATTCCCGGGATCGATGAGGTGCGTGTCGTACTCCACCGCCTCTCGGGGCAACCCAAAGACTGGCGCCGCCTCAACAAGGTCTTCCTCGATGACTTGCGCCAGCAGTTCCTGATCTGGCGCTCCATTCCCCACGAGACTATGGAACTCTACCGCGAGCGCACCCTGACGGCGCTCGGTCAGGGCGACGTCGTAACCGCTGCACAGACTCCCCAGCGCAAGGACGCATAGGCATGGCAAGGCGACTCGACCGCGAACTTGAAGAATTCCGGCGGATCATGGAGGTCCCTTCCACCTTCGAGGAGGGCTTCCGCTGGTCGTCGTTGGTGGGCGCTATCTTCGTCGCCCTGCTGATGGTGCCTGGCGCCATCTACATGGGTCTCCTTGCCGGCGTCGGCATTGGCGGTGCGGCTCAGTGGGTGACCGTCATCCTCTTCATTGAGGTGGCCCGTCGCGCCCATAAGCACCTCAACAAGAGCGAGATATTTGTGCTCTTCTTCATGGCCGGTTCGATGATGGGCGGCCTGGGTCTGGCGGGTGGACGGACGTCGGGGCTGTTGTGGGACCAGTTCTTTGTGCAATCCGACGCCGCGGCCGCCAACGGCATTGCCAACGAGATTCCGCGCTGGGTAGCACCAAACCCGACCGAGCACCCCGAGTCGTATGGTGTACGCAACTTCTTCCATATGGACTGGGCCCCGGTGCTGGTTATGGCGGTGGTGGGCACGTTCCTCAGCCAGTTGTCCAACACCGTGGTCGGCTACGGGCTTTTCCGTATCACCAGCGACATCGAGAAGCTGCCCTTCCCGCTGGCTCCCGTGGGAGCGCAGGGGATCATGGCTATGGCCGAGGACATCGAGGCGAAGGCGGCCAAGAGCGCGGAAGAGAACTGGCGCTGGCGCGTCTTCGCCATCGGTGGCGCCATCGGTCTGGCCTTTGGGACCGTCTATCTCCTCCTACCGGTCCTTTCCGGGGCGCTGACGGGCACGGCCATCCAGATATTCCCGATCCCGTTTTCCGACTTCACGGGCAAGACGGGGCGTTACCTGCCCGCCTTCGCCACCGGTATCGATTGGAACTTTGGTAATCTCATCTTCGGCATGGTCATGCCGTTCTGGGGGATGGTGGGCAGTTTCATCGGCCTGATCATCACGGCGGTCGCCAATCCTGTCCTCTACAAAGTCGGACTGCTCTCTAACTGGAAGTTCGGCGATGACACCATCGCCACGCTGTTCAACACCCAGGTCGACTTCTATTTCAGCTTCACCATCGGTATCGCGGTAGCCATTGCCATCGTCGGTTTCTGGCAGGTGGGGCGGCACTTGCTTGATGCTCGCAATGAACGCCGAATACGCGGCGCCAGCGCGGACCAGAATAGCTTGTCCAACGCTGTCCCGAGCGGCCGCGGCGATATTCCCTGGTGGGCCATCGTTCTGTGCTACTTTGTGGTTACGGGCATCTACATCGGTCTTTCCGTCGGCCTGCTTCGCTGGTACCACGGGGAGTGGCATCGAGACATCTTCCGCGTCCTCTGGATTCTCATTTTCCTGGGGGTGATCTACACGCCCCTGATCAGTTACGTGACCGCGCGTCTTGAAGGGATGGTCGGTCAGGTTGTCGAGATCCCGATGATCCGCGAGGCCGCTTTGATCTTTTCGGGCTACAAGGGCATAGCCTGCTGGTTTGTGCCCATGCCTATCGCCAATTATGGGATGATGACCGTCTTCTACCGCCAGTGCGAACTGACCGGCACTAAGTTTACCAGCATCTGGAAAACCCAGATCATCCTCTATCCCATCATTCTCATCAGTTCGCTATTCTTCATGAACTTCATCTGGGGCCTGAACCCCATTCCGTCGTTTTCCTACCCCTACGCCCAGCGCATGTGGGAACTGGACGCGGCGACTCGCTGTATCATGTATTCTGCCACCATGGGAGAGTATTCCATGTTTGAGCAGGCCTGGAACCCGTTGTACTTCTTCTGCGGCAGCGGGTTTGGCGTGTTTCTGTTCAGCGTCCTGCAGTTCTTCAACGCGCCGATCATGCTGACCTACGGCGTGGTGCGCGGCCTGGGGCAGACGATTCCGCACTCCATCGTCATCCAGTTCATCGGCGCCCTCATCGGGCAGTTCTACTTCCGTAAGCGCCTGGGTCTCAAGTGGCGGCAGTACATCCCCGTGGTCAGTGCCGGGTTCGGCTGCGGCATGGGTCTCATCACCACCTTTGGCATCGGCATCACCTTCCTTAGCAAATCTGCCATCAAACTGCCGTTCTAGCGCAACAGGATATCGGATTCATGAGCCAGGACATCCTCATCCGAGTGCAGGGCGTCAACAAGCAGTTCAATCTTGGCAAGACCGTGGTCTACGCTCTGCGCAACATTGACCTGGAGATCCACCGCGGCGAGTACCTATCCATTATGGGGCCGTCTGGCTCCGGCAAGAGCACCCTGTTCAACATGATTGGTGCGCTGGACCGTCCCACCAGCGGGGAGGTCGAGGTCGCCGGTGTCTACCTGACGCGGTTGAGCCCGCGCCAGTTGGCCCACTTCCGCGGCAACCACATCGGCTACGTCTTTCAGTCCTACAACCTGCTGCCGGCCTATGACGCGGTGCAGAATGTCTGCTTACCACTGCTGTTCAGCGGCCTCAGCCCACACGATGCCGAGAAACGTGCGCAGGAAGTGCTCACCCGGGTCGGTTTGGGCCACCGTCTGACCCACCGTCCCGATGAGATGTCGGGGGGGCAGCAGCAGCGCGTGGCGATCGCCCGTGCCCTCGCCAACGACCCTGCCATCATCCTTGCCGATGAGCCCACGGCCAACCTCGACCTGGTCACCGGCGAGGAGATCATCAATCTCCTCAGCTCCCTCTCCAAGGAATACGGCGTCACGGTCATCACCGCCACCCACGACCACAAGATGCTGGCCACCTCCGACCGCATCCTCTGGGTGAAGGACGGCAGCGTCGACCGCTTGCAGCGCCGCGAAGACCTCGACATCCGGGTTGGCAAGGTCTCCTGAGGCGCCGCATCGCCACCGGGAGCGAGGCTCACTCCTGGTAGATGCCGTTCTCGTCCTTGCCCCAGGTGCCTTCCGGTGTCTGGACGATGACGTGTACCCCCGCCTCCGTAACGTTGGCGCGCTTCAGGAACTCCAATGCGTTCTGCTTGTCCGGAGCGCGGTAGACGTAGTACTGCGAGTAGTCCTTCCCCTCGCCCTCGCGGTTCTCAACGTGTTCGACCTGTAGGCTATCATCGCGCATCAGTTGCTCGATGTCCGGAATCTCAAGCATCACGTCGGGGGCCTCGCTGACGCGGAAATACTCGGCGTTGGCAAGCTCAGGCAGCACGGCGGACGCCTCGCGCCAGAGAGCATAGTGCAGATCGGTGCCACCGACAAAAGCCACGGCCTTGCCCTGATGCGGGTAGACCCCAAACTCAACGTCGCGGCTACACTTCAACAGTCCGCCCGCACCCTCCGTCATAAAGGAGAGTTGCAGCAATGCGGCCTGTGCGGCTGACACGGTTGGGAAGAGGTAGGCAACGTACCGGAAGTGCTCGGGATCGGCATCCGCCAGGGCCCAGAAGTCGCGTTGCACGCGGCCCTTGCCTTCGAAGAACTTCGCTGGGTCGCGGGCGCGGCGTCGCGCGACCGCGAAGACCACACCGGCAAGCGCTGCCAGCACCAGTCCGGCGATGATCGCGATGAAGAGCCAGGGCAGGCCGCCCGGCGCCATTTGCGGCTGCGCCGTAGCGGTTGGCGACGGGGCCGCCCGGCGGGCCGCCTCGTCGGCCTTGAGACGGGTCGCCTCGGCGACCGCCGCGGCCGCCGCGGTCGCGGTCGCCTCCGCCTGCAAACGGGCTTCCTCGGCCGCGACCGCCGCCAGGCGCAGGCGCTCCGCCTCCGCCCGCGCGCTCAGGTCGGCCAGCTCGGCGGCAGGATCACGCCACCGGGTGGGGGAGCCCAGGTCGGCAACCACGGACTCCGCGGCCACGAGCGCCGCGGCCTCCTGCTGAATGGCGGCGGCGGCCGCCACGGCACGCTGCTGCTGCTCAGCCTGCAACTTGGCGCGTTCCGCCTCGACGATCTTGGGCACCGCCTCACGCACGGAACTCCAGGCCCCCTCGAGGAATAGGTAACCGCGCTCCTCATTCTGTTCGGCGCCGCGGCGGTACTGTTCCCGCCGGGCAATCTGGCGCACCGACTCGCCGTACTTCTCCCGTGCCTCTGCGTACGCCTGCTTCTTCTGTTCGACAAACTTCCGCCGCAGTTCCGTACTGCGCGGCACATCAAACATCTGAATCTGGGTAGCGCTGCCTTCCACGGCAGCCAGATCCGCCAGCATGATCTGACGTCGCCCGATGACGATGTAGTTGGCCGTGCGTCCCTCATAGGGCCCACGTAGCCGCTCTCGCCGCGCCGGGTTCAGTTGGAACTCCACTTCGACGATATCGCCCTCGGCGTACACCGGGAACTGCTTGGCCGCTTCGGCCTCCAGCGCGGCGACGTCCAAGTCCGGGAACTTTTTGGCCACCAGGTCCAGCCCCATCTTGCGGGCCGCCTGTCGGCAGTCCGCCTCGGTCACGGGCTCCGCCAGCGTCAAGGCTGTGGGGCACTTCGTTTCCGCCTTGAAGAAATCCGCCAGGACGGCCTTCGCCACGCCGAATGTCCCGGCGTCCAGCCCGTCCTGGGCCAGGCGCTCCGTCACCAGGCGCCGGAGCAACGCGATGCGGCGCTCGGACACCTCTGTGCCTTCGGTGACAGCGCGGCAAGGGGCGCCGACCAGCAAGAAGAAAGTGAACCCTGCAATGAACGTAGCCCAGCCACGCCTGCGACGAAGGGTCATACTGGTCATATTGGCCTCTGTATCCCCGGCTTGGCGCGCTCGACTCGCCGGTTCCGCCGTACCCACTATCTACCTTTGACCAGTGCCTACGGCTACACACCAGTCTCCAATTCTCTCTTACTGTACGCGGAAACCGCATCAAGGCAACAACCCACACCCGCTTGTGTGGTCAATGCAGGCCAAAAGACCCGTGGTTGAAGTCCTGGTTTGCCTGCGACCGAACGCCTGGCTGAAGTGGGCTACTGACGGCGTTAGAGGAAGCAGATTCTGGCGATGCACTGATCGAAGTTCTCCTTGCCGCTCAAGATGTCGATCTCGACGCGCAGGAAATACACCGGCAGATCGCGGCGGTCCAGCCGCGGAAAGCGCACCGCATCTTTCTCCGTGGTGACGATCATTTCCGCCCCCTTGTTGATACTACGGTTGACGAAATCGATGATCTCCTGCTGACGGTAGCGGTGATGGTCGGCGTACTGCTCCGCATAGACCAGATCACCCCCGAGACGACGGAGGAACTCCTCGAAGCTCGCCGGTACGGCGATGCCACTGATGGCGGCCAACCGACGCTGCTTCAGATCCGCCAACGGCCGCCGTTCGCGGCTGAACACGTCTTCGAGGTACATGGGGCGGTGGGTGCATTCGATGATCTCGGCGCGCGGGTTGTGGCGATGGATGAAACGCCGCAGGTGGTGCAGCGAGCGGCCCTGTTCGCACTTGGTCAGGAACACATAGTCCGCCCGCCGCAGATTCTTGATGGGTTCACGCAGCAGCCCGCGCGGCAGCGGGTGATGATTATGGAAGGGCTCGGTGGAGTCGATCAGCAGAATGTTCAGGCGAGGCTTGAGCCGCAAGTACTGGAAGCCATCGTCCAGCAGCAGCGTGTCAGCGCCGAGTTCCTGGATAGCATAGCGGCCTGCCTTGACGCGATCTTTGTCGACGACGACACGGACGGTAGGCAGGTTGCTGGCGAGCATGTACGGCTCGTCGCCCGCCATCGCCGAGTCCATCAGCAGCCGCCGACCATCACTGACTACCCGGGGGGGCGCCGTGTCGTAATCTTTGAAGAAGAAAGCTCGGACCTGCTCGAGGAGCGGCGGCGAGCGGCTGCGGTAGCCCCGGCTCAGAACCGCCACCCGTCGGCCCTGCGCCGCCAGGGTTCGCGCAAATACCTCTACCACCGGGGTCTTGCCGGTGCCACCACAGGTCAGATTGCCGACGCTGATGACAAAGCAGCCCAGCATGCGCTGGCGCAGGATACGTTCGCTGTAGAGTGTCAGACGAAGTTGCGCCAGGGCGCGGTAGAGGCGGGACAGGCAAAACAGCACCCCGCAGAAGCAGCGGTCATAGGACGTGTGCCGTCGGCCCGCCATGATGGCGATCACGTACTGTTCGGCGTGTTCCTGTAGTTCGCGGAACGTCATGCCACCCTCAATGCCGCCTGCCTCGCCTCTGCCCGTGGAGTTCGCGCCATAGTATAGCTAGCCCGTGCGGGTTGCGAAAGACCGCCCCGACGGATTGCCGACCTGCGACGTAATGTCAGTGGAGTTGTCGGCTGGAGGGCGAGCGGCCTTGTGAGCCGTATGTCGGCCCGGCGAGGAACAGCTCCGGGGGCTCGTCGCCCTCCAGGGGATGCGGCTCCGGGAATACCGCGAACCCGCCCGAAACTGGCTCTGGCATCGTGGGCTTCATGGAAACCACGCGGGAGCAACGCCAAACCCGCGCAGTCCTGTCGTCGGCGCTTTCTTGAAACCGCCCTGATCCGACCCGGACGGGACTGGTCAAGTGCGCTGGCTGGCACTACGTTGACGATGATTGTTTGAATCGCTGAAGAAAACCTTTCAGGCTCACCGAGGTGTCATGAAGACGACTGCACTGCGCATCTACGGCAAGATGGACCTGCGCCTGGAGACCTTCGAGCTCCCCCCGGCGGGCGAGGATGGCATCCTGGCAGAGGTCATTTGCGACTCCATCTGTATGTCCAGCCACAAAGCCGCCAAGCAGGGGCCGGAGCACAAGCGCGTCCCGAAGGACTGCGCCACCCATCCCACGATCATCGGCCACGAGTTCTCGGGCCGGATCCTCGAGGTCGGCACGCGCTGGCGGCAGCAGTTCAGCGCCGGTGACCGCTTCGGCATCCAGCCGGCCCTCATGTACAAGGGCTCTCTCGATGCTCCCGGCTACAGCTTCCCCACCATCGGCGGCGATGCGACGCACGTGCACATCCCCTCGTGCGTCATGGAGATGGATTGCCTGCTCAAGTATACCGGCGACGCATTCTTCATGGC
>CAIZKT010000510.1:0-12136 GCA_903933565.1 uncultured Victivallales bacterium
GCTGCGGTGGGCTCCCCCGCCCTCGCCTGCGGCCAGGCGCCTCTCCAAAATGGCCGCTGGAGATGCGGTGGGCTCCACCGCCTCGCCTGCGGCCAGGCGCCTCAGTCCATGATCTCCATGAGCTTGCCGCAGCAGGGCGGAATCCGCTGACCCGGCTTCAGATCCTGCATGCGGTTGCAGGTCTTGCAGTAGACCTTGCAAGCGACCTCGACGACGACGGCCGGGAACTCCGGGAGTTCATCGGCACCGGGGCCCTCGATGACAAACTGAGCGGCCTGGTTGCCCTTCTGCGGTACGAACTCGCCGATGGGGGCGAGGTGCCGGCTGATGCCGTTGCAATCAACCAGCAGGCGCCAGACGGCCTGCAGCTTGGCGCGCTCCTCGGGGGAGTCAGGGGTGAAGGACACGGTCTTCTTGTGGAGTGTGATCTGCATCGCGGTACGGTCCTGCTGTGGGGGTGAGTTCCCAACCCGGTCGCGCTGACGACACACGCTGTGCCCAGCCAGGCAGCCCGGTTGGTCGATTGACGTTTTGACCTAGCCGACTGCGGATGGTTGCACGCTGCGATGGCAGAACCGGAGCCGGAGGTGGACCCGCGTAAAGTCAGCCAGGGTCACGTTCCGCGCGTGTAGCTTCGAACGACCTGGTCGAGCCGTCCCGACGGTGAGACGGCGGAAGTCCTGCCGTGCGGCATGACGGCCCGCCGACCTCCACGCCCTGCGGGCGGAGCGGAGGGGCTGGGTTGTCGCCCGCGAGATCCTTAATGAGCGCCTCCACCTGGGCGGGGTTGGAACCCGCGAGGAAGAACCGCAGCAGAAAGAGAAAGGGCAAGTTCGTGAGCCCATTTGGCAGGGCTTCAAGACAACGGGCGCGCTTGCCGTTGTCTGCGAGTCGTCCGCCCTTGCCGCCCTGGGGCAATGACGTGCTACCTTACCGCCGACACCAAACAAGAAGCAGCGATGCGTCCACGCGGGATCGGGCAATGTGCCATAGCGGCCGGGTTCGCACGGGCCGCAGTCTTGGGCGCTGCCGAATGACGCGAACGGGCTGCTGAACCCGGCTTCCGAAGAGGACACCCAATGCCCTTAGGTTTCTTGCTACGCCTCGGCTGCATCGTGCTTGCGGCCGTGTACACGAGCCTTCTTTCGGCCCTGGCCGCCGAGCCGCTGTTCCAGACCTCCTTTGAGGACGGTACAGCGGGAAAGCTCCCACCGGGTTGGACCGTCCAGGCCTGCGAAGCACCGAATCGGCTCGAGCTGCTGGGCGCCGCGGCGCGCACCGGCCAACTTGGGCTGCACCTGGTTGACGCCAGCAACAAGCTCGCCTGCGGACTGCGCAGCCCCATGATTCCCGTCAAACCCGAGACGGACTACTCGGCGAGGTGGTGGTTCCGTGCCCCGGTGGGCAGCAATGGCTCGCTGTACATCGAGTTCTGGGATCAGGACGGCAAACGCATCCAGGAGGGCGGGGTGTTTTCCTTTTCGGGGACGGCCAGCGGTCGCTGGGAGCACCTGCTTTCCACGGCCATCTCGCCGGTCAGCGCGGTTCGGGCCACGCTGCTGGCCTCGTGTTGGACGGGCGGTCAGACGGATGCCTGGTATGATGACCTGGCGTTCTCCGAGGGTTTCATCTCGAGGTACGATCGCACGCCCCTGCCACCGGCCACGGTCCGACATCCCTGCGGGCTCTATCGCGAGGCCGACCTCGTCCGGGCCCGGGAGAATATCCGGCGCCATGAGTGGGCGCAGGGCCTGCTGGCTAACTTCCGTAAAGCCGCCGAGTTCTGGATGCAGGTGCCCGAGGCCGACCTGCCGCTTTGGATTCCCGAACTGACGCCGAACCGCACGCTGTTCTGCCCGAAATGCGACGCCAACTGGGACTACGCCTGGAAGTGCCTCCCCGATATGCGCATCGAATGCACCCGCTGCGGCCTGGTGTTACCCAGCGCCGACTACCCCGAGAACGGTCGCGAGACCCTGCGTGACCCCCTGGGGCGGAAGGTCGAGTACTGCTTCCACGAAGGGGCCAAGGGTCGCCGCTACCGCATCAGTGGCCGTCTGCGCTACGAGCGCATCGTCAAGCTTTCCTCCCTGGGCGCCTTGGGCAAAGTCTACGCCTTGACCGACGAGCGAGCCTACGCCGAGAGGGCGGTGAAGGTCCTCCGCCGCGTCGCCGAGGTCTACCCGGGCTATGTGCCTCACGACTGGACCCGCTTCTACCGCGACTATAGCAATCTGCAATCTGGCAAGCTCTCCGGCTGGAAGCTGCACGACGCGGGCACGTTCTCCCAACTGGCGCTGTGCTACGACCTCATCTACAACAACGCTTGCCTGACCGAGCCGGACAAGGCGCTGATTGAGAACGGCGCCTTCCGGGAGGCGGTGCGGCTGTTTACCGCCACCTCGCCACGCGGTTGCTGCATCAACGATGGGCCGGCGGCCATGACCTGCGGCGCCTGGCTCGGGGTCCTCCTGGGAGACCACGAGGCCGTGCGCTGGGCCAGCAGCGCGCCGGAGGGCTTCCTCGGGTTTGTGCGCGCCTACTTCTTCCGCGATGGCCACTGGGAGGATGGCTCTTCCTCGTACGAGAGCATGGCTCTAGGGCCCTTGTATGGCTGTTCGGAGATCCTGCAGGGGTACAGCGATCCGCCGACGTACACGGGTCCGGACCGCTTTACCGCACTCGATCTGCGGCAAGACGCCGTGCTGCGCAAGATCTACACCGCGCAGCTACAGGTTCTGCTGCCCGACGGGACCGCGCCGCCGATCAACGATTCGGCCGCGGGAGTGCGTTACAGCGCTCAGCACGTCGAGACCAACTACCACTGGTATCCGACTGAGGCCAACCGGCGCTTGCTGGCCCAGGCCTACGGCGGCAGCTTTGCCGCGGGTGACGAGTACGCTCTTTTCCGGCGGGAACCAGAGGCGCGTCTCGACGGCGTGCAGCCGCTCGACCTGGCCGCGCCCAGTCTGGTCCGGCCTGGGCTTGGGCTCGCCATCCTGCGTGCCGGCAGCGGCGCCGAGGCGGCCGCTCTCTATCTCGATTACGGTCCCTTCTGCTCTGGGCATGGGCACCCCGACAAGCTGAACCTGATCTACTATGACAATGGCGCCGAGTTGATCACCGACCAGGGCTACCTGGGGGCCCGCCACGAGTTCACGCCCTGGAACAAGGCGACGCTCTGTCACAACGAGGTCCTGATCGACGGCCAGCCCCAGGCCCGCGAGGCCGGCCAGTTGCTGGCGTTTGCGGCGGGTGGGCCGATCCAGACCATCGTGGCCGCGGCCCCGGCGGTGTACGCCCAGGCAACGCGCTACGAGCGCACCGTGTCGCTGGTGGACCACGGCCCCGGGCGACGCTATGTCGTGGATGTCTTCCGCGTGGCCGGCGGCAAGGTGCATGACTTCGCCATCCACGGGGCGGGCCAAGAGTTCAGCGGCCCCGCGCTGGCGTGGGAAGCCTGGGCGGGGCCCGTGGTGTCGGCACAGGCTGGCGCCACCTGGGTGCGGCAGGCGCAGGCCCTCCCGACGGCAGAGGCGATACAGCTCCGCTGGCTGGAGGGTGGCAGTGGGGTGTGTCTGGATATGCAGGGCCAGCCCGGCTCGACCCTCTTCCACCTCACCGCGCCCGGGCTCCGCGACCGCAAGAACCCCTGGGAGAAGCGCGAACTGCAAGTGGCCGTCGTGCGCCGCAACGGCCCCGCCAACACCTTTGTCTCGGTGATTCAGCCGGTCTACACGGACGGCGCCCGCTTCAGCGTCAGTCCCGAGGTCGTGAGCTGCGAGCAGGGCGAGGCACAGGCCGTGCGTATCCGGGGCGCGGACATCGACGACCTCGTGGTCACCGGCGAGGCCGCCAGCGCGGCCGGGCTGACGCAATGCGGCGAACTCCGCTTCCGCGGTCAGCAGGCCTTCTTGAGCCGGACGCCCACGCAGACGGTTCTCTGGCTGCTGAATGGGGCCGAGGCGCGGGCAGGGGAGCTGTCGCTGCGCTCGCCGCGGCCCGTCAGCGGCCGGATTACGGCCGTGGACGCGGCCGCCGCCAGCGTCGATACCGACGCCGCTCTGCCGCCGGGAGTGCATGCCGGCTGTCTGCTCATCATCCGAGACGCGACGGATGGCGCCTACGAGATCGAAGCGGTGACCGCGCTGCCCGGGGGTGGATCACGGGTGAAGCTGGCCGGGGAACCGGTCCTGAACGTCACGGTGGGGCAGGAGTTCACCTTCTCGACCTGGGCGCAGAGCACGCAGCGTGCCGGGGGGACGGTCCAGACGGGCGGCGATGCCCAGGTGGGGCAACCATGAGTGCCAAGGCCGAAGAGCTGCCGGACATCCGCTGCGTGCCGCAGGATCTGACCGTGCCACCCATGACCGAGGGCGCCCCGGCCCCCGGCAAACGGGTGAAGGCCGTCCCCCCGGAGTACGCTGGCAGCGCGGTTCACCAGGCGCTCTACCTGCCGGTGGACTGGGAGCCCGGTCGGCGCTACCCGGTGATCGTGGAATACGCTGGCAACGGGCCCTACCAGAACTCGTTTGGCGATACCTGCACCGGCAAGGTCGAGGATTGCAGCCTCGGCTATGGCCTCAGCGGCGGCAAGGGCTTCCTCTGGCTCTGCCTGCCCTACATCAGCCCCGACCGCCAGCAGAACCAGTTGCAGTGGTGGGGAGATGTGGATGCGACCGTGGCCTACTGCACCCGCGTGGTGCCGCAGGTGTGCCGGGAGTACGGCGGCGATCCGCAGGCGGTGTTCCTGGCCGGGTTCTCGCGCGGCGCCATCGCCTGCAACTACATCGGCCTGCACGATGACGCGATCGCCGCCCTCTGGTGTGGTTTCGTCTGCCACAGCCACTATGACGGGGGGCGCCCGTGGGCTTACGAGGGCAGCGACCGCGCGGAGGCGGCGGTACGGCTCGGACGCCTGGGCGGTCGACCCCAGTTCATCAGCCATGAGGTCTCGACCGAAGCCACCCAGGCGTACCTGGCCGCCGCCTGCCCTCAGGGACGCTTCACCTTCGTTGACCTGCGCTACCGTAACCACACCGATTCCTGGGTCCTGCGCGATACCAGCGAACGCCGGCGCCTGCGGGAGTGGGTCCGCGACGTGCTGGCTGCCAGCTAGAAAGGCGCCGCCGTCGACGTTAGGTTAGCCGCACTGGCGCCGCGGACCCCGCAGTGGGCGCCGGAGACCGAGGCAAGGGCCGGGCCGCGCCTTGCGCCCGCCGCGCCGCCACAGCCGGAACAAGGACGACAACCATGCCACCTAGCCTCGCTGCGCTGCCACATCCCGATTTCGGCGTCATCAACTACGCGGTGCTGGTGGTTTACCTGGCTGCCATGCTGTTTGTCGGCATCTGGTGCGGCCGTTCGTCGGGGGGGGCGGCTGGCTACTTCACCGGTGATGGCAAGGTGCATCACTGGCTGGTGGGCATCTCGCTGCTGGGGACGTACCTATCCTCGCTGACGATGATGGCGTTGCCGGCGGTGTCGTTTGGGGCGGCGGACTTCATCTGGACGGTGCAGTTGCCCTTCCTGCTGGTGACCGCGCTGCTGATTACGGGCTTTGTCCTGCCGCGTTTCCGCGAGTCCGGCTGCCTGAGTGTCTACGAGTTTCTCGAACGCCGCATCCATGTGTCCTCGCGGCTGATTGCGGCGGTGGGCTTCATCCTGCTCTCGGTAGGCCGCATGGGGCTGGTGCTCTTTCTGCCGGCTCTGGCCTTCTGCGTGGTCACCGGCGCCCACCTCATCGGCACTATTGTGGTGATGGGGCTGGTCTGCGTCGTCTACACCGTGCTTGGGGGGATCAAGGGCGTCATCTGGACCGATGTCATCCAGGTGTTCATCTTCGTCATCGGCGCGGTCGCCACCCTGTTCTTCATCTTCGCGCCCGGGGTCGACTTCTGGGCCGCGGCCCAGGCCAGCCACAAGTTCCGTACCTTCAACTGGAGTGGTGACCTAACCCAGGTCGTGACCGCTTGGCTGGTGTTGCAGACGCTCTTCGAGACGGTCCGCATCTACGCCACGCAGCAGGAGATGACGCAGCGTTACCTCACCGCGGAGTCGACGCGCAAGGCCAATGTCAGCGTCTGGATGTCGATCCTGGGCTACATCCCGCTGGGCTACCTGTTTTACTTCATCGGGGTGGCGCTGTTTGTCTACTACCAGGCGAACCCGGATCCGGCCGTCGACCTGCTCAAGGATGCCAAGCGTCTGGACTCGCTGTATGCCTACTTCGTGGTCACGCGCATGCCGGCTGGGCTGGCCGGACTGGTCATTGCCGCCTTCTTCGCCGCAGCCATGTCGACCATCTCCTCGAGCATGAACTCCTGCTCGGCGGTATGTCTGGAGGACTTCTACAAGCGTTTCTGGGGCAAGGGCAAGGAGGACCGGCACTACCTCTTCGTCGCCAAGTCTCTGGTGCTGATCTGGGGCCTGCTGGCGATCGTGATGGCGATTCTGTTCATGCAGATCGAGCTGGCGCAGATCGTCTGGAGCAAGGTGATGGCGGTATCCACCTGTGGCATTCTCGGGCTGATGGCGCTGGCCTTCCTGCCGCACAAGGTCAACCCCTGGGCCGGCGTGCTGGGTGTCGTGGCCTCCTACGCCTGCCTGCTGGTGCTGATGCTCTTCCTGCAGGTCAGCCCCAGCCTGGCCTTCACCTACCCGATTCCCAAGGACGCCGCCCGAGTGAGCTTCCTGCTCTGGCCGGTGATCTGCAACCTGGTCTGCTTCGGCGTCGGCTTCGTCGTGTACCTCACCTGCCCGCGGCGAGAGGTAGCAGCGTAGTTCGCCGTCCGCCGTCTCGAGGGTCTTGCAGACGGCGGTCTTGCAGACGGCGGTCTTGCAGACGGCGGTCTTGCAGACGGGGGATACCGCGAACCTGCCCGAAACGGGCTTGGCATCGCGGGCTCCAGGGAAAGCACGCGGGCGGCGCCACCGGGGATACCGCGAACCTGCCCGAAACGGGCTTGGCATCGCGGGCTCCAGGGCCAGTGGGGATACCGCGACGTCCTGCGGGCTCACCAGGTGGACCAGCGCCGCGCGTTACCGGCCAGGTTGAGGCGCTCGACGTGGGTGTTCGGCAGCTCCTTCAGGAAACGGCTCGGCGCCCGCGGCTGCACCCCATCCCAGAGGAAGCGCGTGGCGGCGTGGGTCAGACAGACCGCCTGGCGCGACCGCGTGATCCCGACGTAGAGCAGACGGCGCTCCTCCTCGATGGCCTCCGGGTTGTCCTTGGCGTTCAGGTGCGGCAGGTAGCCCTCCTCGACGCCGACCACGAACACGTAGGGGAACTCCAGGCCCTTGCAGGCGTGCAGCGTCATCAGCGACAGGCATTCGGTCTCCGGGTCGTGCGTATCCACATCCGAGACCAGCGCGACCTCTTGCAGCAGCGCCTCGATCGTGGCTTCGGGGTGTTCCTCCTGATACTCGCAGGCCCGGTCGACCAGCGCCCGCAGGTTGTCCATGCGGTCTCCGGCCGAGGGATCGCGGTCTTCGCGTTCCTCATACAGCGGCAGCAGGCCTGAGTGCTCGAGCACGGTCTCGACGCAGTTGCCGACCGGGCTGACGGGGATGGCCCGGAGGGCCTGGCACCACTCGGCAAAGGCGGCCATCTTGACCGAGCAGCGCCCGCGGTAGCGCCGCCGGAAGTCCGGATCAGCCAGCAAATCCATGGGCGCCACCCCGTCGGCGGCACTCTGGGCCAGGATCGCCTCGATGCTCTTCGCGCCCATCCCCGCCGCCCGGCACCCCGCTACCCGGTGCAAGGCCACCGCGTCGCGCGGATTCACCAGCAACTGCAGGTGCGCCAGCAGATCCTTGACCTCCTTGCGCTGGTAGAAGCGGGTGCCACCGATGAGCTGATAGGGAAGGCTGGCCCGCAGCAGTTGGTCCTCCAGCGGCCGCGACTGCGCGTTGGTACGGTAGAAGATCGCCATGTCGCGCAGGCTGACCCCCTCGAGCCGCAACTCCATCACCCGCTCCACCACCCATTCGGCCTCGTCGCGGTCCCCCGCCAACTTCACCACCCGCGCCGGCACGCCGAGGTCGTTCTCGGTGAACAGCTCCTTCTCGATGCGGTGCGTGTTGAAGCTGATCAGCTCGTTCGCTGCCGCCAGAATGAGCTGCGTCGAACGGTAGTTCTGCTCCAGCCGCACCAGCTTCGCAGCGGGGAAGTCGTGCTGGAACTCCATGATGTTCCGGTACTCCGCGCCGCGCCAGGAGTAGATGCTCTGGTCCGGGTCGCCGGTGACGTGGACGTTCTCCGCCGCCCCGGTCAGCAGCCGCATGAGCACATACTGCAGGTGGTTCGTGTCCTGGTACTCGTCCACCAGCAGGAAACGAAAACGGCTGTGGTAGATGTCGCGCAGGGCCGGGTTGCCATCCAGCAATCTGACCACCAGCAGGAGCAGGTCGTCAAAGTCCACCGCGTTGAGTTCCCGCAGGCGCCGTTCGTAGGCCGCAAAGACGTTGGCGAGTTGATTGGAGTTCCACCCCGAATCGCCAGCCAGACTCTCGGGGTCTTCCATGGCGCACTTGGCCCGCGAGATGCGTCCGCGCACCGCCGCCGGGGCGACGTCGTGCTGGTTGAGGCCGACTTCCTTCATGCAGAGCTTGATCACGCTCAACTGGTCGTCGTCGTCGTAGATGGTGAACTGTCCGGTACGGCCATCCTCCAGCTTGTCCAGATCGCGCCGCAGGAAGCGGGCGCAGGCCGAGTGGAAGGTACCCACCCAGGGCGGGCGCTCGCCGGTCAGCGCCTGCACCCGCTCGACCATCTCGCGGGCCGCCTTGTTGGTGAAGGTCATGGCCAGGACCTGGTTCGGCCAGACCCCGCGGCTGATGAGGTAGGCGATTCGGCGGGTCACCACGCGGGTCTTGCCCGAGCCCGCCCCGGCCACCACCAGCAGGGGGCCCTCCAGGTGCGTCACGGCTTCGCGCTGGGCGTCGGTCAGGTTGTCGAGAATGTCGGTGTCAGGCATGGGCGACCGGGTGTTGTCGGCAGAGGGGTGACTGTTTCGGGTAATCTACCTGCCGAGCCCCTGACCCACAACCGGAACCGCGGCACGCCGCCGTCGAGGGCCGAGCGCCGCCAGGCGATCTTTGGACTGCGGCGGCTTGACGCCGCTTTCAGAGGGCGCGGAGCACCCAGCGGCCGCTGCGCGGCCAGCCAAAGCGGTGTCGCGTCCTGCTTGACCAGCAGGACTTGCCACGCGCACTCCAAAACGGCAGCGTCAGAGCGGCGGCGATGCGGCCTGCAGGTCTTCAGCCACCACATAGAACTCTTGCAGGACTTGGGTCGAGATGCAGGGCGCCACCCCGCTGGCCACCTGTCTCAGCCGGCGCTGCGCCGTGTCCCGCTTGGTGGGGGTATCGTGGTCGCAGGCGTAGGCAAGCACGTTGGTGTCCAGGAAGGCTTTAGACATCGTAGAGGTCTCCGCACTTCCAGGTCTTGCCGCCGGACCGTCCGCCCGCCCGGTCCATCTTGCCAATGCACTCGTCTGTCCACGTCTCGCCGGTCTCGCTGACCGTGCGCCGCAACAGGTCGCGCAACAGCCCGTTCAGCGAGGTGCGATGCTGCCGGGCGTAACGACGGCCTTCCTCGAGCAGCTTCTCATCCACCGCCAAGGTCACGTTCTTCATGGGGTACCTCCAGGCTGAACACAGAATGAGGTAACACATAACCTGTGTGGATGGCAGCGGGGCGGCCGCGAGCCGCGGCCACCCCATGCTCCGGGACCGCCGACCGTCGGGTCGGCAGTGGCCGCGAGCCGCGGCCGCTCCAGCCAACGTCGCTGGGGCTCATGGCGTCGGCGCCGGGGCGTTTTCCGCCAGCCAGGTCTGGTAGGTCGCGAGTTTCCAGGGCCCGATGTCCTCACGGGAGAGGCCCCAGTCGAGGGTGTTCAGGATGAGAGTGACATCGAGTACGCCCAGCGCCAGGGAGCGACCGTCGGCGGAGACGTCGGCCAATGGGTAGCCGTTGGGACACTGCACGGCCAGGAGTTCTCGACCTGTCTCCGCATCCCATACCCGCGGACTACTGTTTCGCGCCGTGGTGAAGACCCGACGACCGTCGGGCGAGAACGCCACGGACATCAGGGGAGTGGTGTGGCCGGTCAAGATGCGGAGCTGCTGCCCACTCCCGACGTCCCAGATGACCGTGACGGGCGCCCAGTGCCCGGTCACGATCCGCCGCCCGTCGGGTGAGAATGCCACCGCCATCACCCCGCCGGGATTCCCCGCCGGTGTTGTCGGGCAAAACACCGATTGCTCCTGCCCGTTGGCGGCATCCCAGATCCGGGCCTTGCCGTCACCGCCCCCGGTGAGGATCCGCTGACCGTCCGGGGAGAAGCACACTGACCACACCAACTTCTTGTGGCCCTGCAGGGCGAAGAGCCGCTGCCCGGTGGCAGCGTCCCAGACCAACACCGTGTTCGCCTCGCCGCTCTTCGCATAGTGTCCGGCACTGCTCACCAGGCGCGTCCCGTCGGGCGAAAAAGCGAGCGCTTGGACCCGCTCCGCGTGCCCGACCAGGTCGAGGAGCTTGGTCCCGGTCTGCACGTCCCAGAGGGCCGCCTTGCCATCCTCGTGGCCCGTCAGCAGTCTGAGCCCGTCGCCGGACAGGGCGCAGGCGGAGACGGGGCCAAGCTGGCCGACCTCCCGCAGACGTCGGCCGGTCGCCGCGTCCCACGAGCGGATCGGCCCCCAGCCGGCCGTGACCAGCCGGGAGTGTCCCGCCACGAACCCCGCCGCGGCCCCCGCGAGGGTTATGGTCCCACCCTCCCGGGTCGCATCCCACAAGCGAATGGCGCCGTCCGCCCCGCCGGTCGCCAGCAGCCTGCCGTTGGGCGCCAGGGCCGCCGAGAGCACGGGGGCCTGGGCCTTGATGCAGAGCAGCTCCTTCCCGGTCTTGGTATCATGGACTCTGGCCGTACTGTCGACATTGGCGGTCACGGCGCGCGCCCCATCCACCGACAGGACAACCGAGGTCACGCCACCCGTATAGCCGCTGAACGTCACCCGTTTCTTACCCGTCGCGGCGTCCCACATCCCCAGGTCTCTATCGCCAAGCCCGATGCAGACGCTGGCGCCGTCCGGGGAGAACACAGCGTTCTGGCTGTAGGACCTGGGAACGCCTATGGCTAGAAGTTCCTTGCCGGTCCTCGCCTCCCAGATCCGTACCGTGCCTTCCGTGGCCGCGGTTACGAGCCGTTGGCCGTCCGGAGAGAAACTCACGGAACCGATACCGGCACGGTGGCCCTGCAGAGCCAGCAGGCGTTGCCCCGTGGCCGCGTCCCAGACAAAGACCTCGCAGTCCTTTACCAGGCCAGGCTCGTCCCTCTCCGAACTGGCGATGCGGCTGCCGTCCGGCGAGAAAGCGATGGCCCAGACGCACGTCTTGTGCCCGGAAAGGGTCTGAAGCTTGACCCCGGAGGACGCATCCCAGAGCACGACGGATCCCTCACCGTGGCCGGTGGCCACGCGCTTGCCATCGGGCGAGAACGTGGCACAGAACACATAGGCTGTACTCGGCAGAGACAGGATTTCTCGGCCCGTGGTCACGTCCCAGACCCGCGCCCCTGCGATGTCTGAACTCACCAAACGCGAGCCGTCCGCAGAGAAGACGACGCTGCGCACTTCGGACGCATGCCCCCTCAGGGTCAGCAACTCCTGGTGGCAGAGGAACAGGCAGCGGCCCCATTCCCAGCCGCGCAACTCCTTGGGCGTATTCCAGAGCATCTCCTCGGCCTGGGCGATCTCGCCGGCGGCAATCTTGCGGTCGGCCAGGGCGATGACGTTGCCATAGTTCTCGCGCTGAGTTTCGGCCAGGGCTTGTTCGGTCTGGGCCTTGGCCGCCACGGCCGTCTTCTCGCTGGCCTCGGCGCGGACGCGCGCGGCCTCCGCTGCCTCGCGCTGGCGCCGGGTGATGAGGTAGGCGCTCACCGAGACCACGATCACGATGCAGCCGGCGGCCAGCGCCGCGATGCGGCTCAGCCGGCCCACACGCTCGCGCCGGGCCGCCAGCCCCATCGCCGCCCTGACCTGCTCGGCCAGGGCGGTCGGCTCGGGAAGTCTGGACCTCTGGTCCGCGCAGTCAGGAGTCCCGCCTTCAGGCGGTCTTTCTGCTGGAACGGGGACC
>CAIZKT010000511.1:0-5421 GCA_903933565.1 uncultured Victivallales bacterium
CTGACCCAGGACCTGAGTAGTCACCACCTACGGAACTGACCTGCGCCCGGCCAGGGTTCGGTTGCAGCCGCCGGGGAGCGGGCTAGATTAGGGCTGCGTTTGAGGGCTGTTGGGGTTAGCGTCGGGCCAGATTGCCGGTCATTTTCGTCACCTTGCGGCAGGGGGATTTCATGGTGTCTTCGATGACGGTTCGAAACCTGTTGACGGTCGCTCTGGCGCTCACTGCCGGGGTTGGGTTGGGGGGCTGCGGCAAGGGCCGCGAGAAGGTCACCCTGGCGGGGTCCACGGCGTTTCAGCCGTTTGCCGAGAAGCTGGCCGAGCAGTACATGTCAACCCGCGCTGAGGCCGACATCACGGTTCAGGGTGGGGGCTCGGCGGTCGGGGTACAGTCAGCCTTGTCGGGGGCGGCTCAGATTGGCATGGCCGACCTGGTCACCCTGCCGCCGGAAGCCAAGGACCTGCTCGCGGTGGCGGTGGCCCGCGACGGCATTGCGCTGGTGGTCAATCCCAAGAACGCGGTTGCCGACCTGACCACGGCGCAGATTCGGGACGTCTTCAACGGCAAGATCACCTCATGGAAGGACCTCGGTGGCGAGGACCAGGCCATCACGGTGGTATCCCGCGAGGCGGGCTCCGGCACGCGCTCGTCATTCGAGGACATCGTCACCGGCATCCGTCTCACCCCCAATGCCATCGTGCAGGATTCCAATGGCACCATTCGTGAGACGGTCGCCAATGACGCCTATGCCATCGGCTACCTCTCGCACGGCCTGATCAACGAGCGCATCAAGCCGCTCACCGTGGATGGCAACCCCTGCACCACCGAGGCCGCCATGGCGGGCAAGTACGCGCTGGTGCGGCCAATCTACCTGCTGACCAAGGGCGCCCCCGCGGGCGCTGCCAAAGCCTTCCTCGACTACATCCTGAGCGCGGAAGGCCAGGGTCTCATCCGCAAAGACGGTCTGATCCCCGCGAAGTGAAACTCATCGGCGAAAAGGGCGTGCGCTTCATCCTGCTGGGGGTGGCCATGTCGGCCATCGCCAGTCTGCTGGTGATCGCTGTCTTTATCTTCCACGAGGGCTTGCCGTTCATCCTGCGGGTCGGCCCGCGTGCATTCCTGCTCTCCTCCGAGTGGGACCCACAGCGCGGCAAGTTCGGCATCTATCCGATGATTGTGGCCTCGCTGTGGGTGACCTTGGGGGCCATGCTGGTGGGGGCGCCGCTGGGGGTTGCCGGAGCGGTCTTTCTCAACGAATTCTGTCCGCGGTCGGTGACCCGGATCGTCAAGCCCACCATCGAGTTGCTGGCGGGGATCCCGTCGGTGGTCTTCGGTTTCATCGGCGTGATGGTGCTGGCGCCCCTGGTTCGGGCTCATTTCGGCGGGCCCGGCCTGTCGGTACTGACCGCGGCCCTGATCCTGGGCATCATGATCCTGCCCACCATCATCAGCATCTCCACCGACGCCCTGGCGGCGGTGCCCAATGCCTACCGTGAAGGGGCGCTGGCGCTGGGCGCCACGCGCTGGCAGAGCGTCCACATGGTCGTGCTCAAGGCGGCCCGCACCGGCATCGTGGCCAGCATCATCCTGGGCATGGGGCGCGCCGTGGGGGAGACCATGGCGGTGATCATGGTCGCGGGCAATGCGGTCAAGGTGCCGCACTCGGTACTGGACTCGACCCGCACGCTGACCGCCAATATCGCGCTGGAGATGGGCTATGCCACCGGCGAACACCGGCAGGCGCTGTTTGCCACCGGCGTGGTGCTTTTCGTCGCCGTCATGGCGCTCAACTTCCTGGCCAGTCTGGCGGCAAAGCGGAAGTTCAGCACATCGTGAAACGGATTCCGCCCAAATACACGCAGATGGTGGCCGTGGGCCTGCTCGGCGCCGCCACGCTCTTCACCCTGGCGGTGCTGGTCTTTGTCGTTTTCTTCGTCTTGGAGAAGGGGCTGCGGGTGGTGAACTGGTCCTTCCTTTTCTCCAACCCCCGCGACATGGGTCGTGCCGGCGGCATCTTTCCCACCCTGGTGGGTTCCGTACTGTTGCCGTTGGTGGCCCTGGTGATCGCCATTCCTCTGGGGGTGGGGACGGCGGTGTATCTAATGGAATACACGCGGGAGACGCGGGTGACGCGCCTGATCCGCTTTGGGACCGACTGCCTGGCCGGCATCCCGTCCATCATCTTCGGTCTGTTCGGCTTCATCCTCTTCGTCACCATGCTCGGCCTGGGCTGGTCGCTGCTGTCGGGTGGACTGACCCTGGCCATCATGATTCTGCCGACCATCATCCGCACCAGCGAAGAGGCGATCCGTGCGGTGCCCAAGAGCTACCGCGAAGTGAGCTTTTCGCTGGGCGCCACGCGCTGGGAGACGGTGCTCAAGGTCGTCCTGCCGAATGCTCTGCCGGGGATCGTCACGGGGGTGATGCTGGGGATCGGGCGCGCCATCGGCGAGACGGCCGCGGTCATTTTCACGGCCGGGTCCTCGCTGCGTCTGCCCGGCTCGCTGCTCGATCCGGTCCGGACCATGTCGGTACACTTCTACATCCTGGCCCGCGAGGGTATCTCGGCCGAGAATGCCTACGGGACGGCCGCGGTGCTCGTCCTCTCGGTGCTGGCAGTCAATCTGGCGGCGTACTGGACCATGCATCGGGTGATCGCCCGGCGGCAGCGCTGAGGTAGGCCGAGGAGAGTCGTGTCGGATGAGCGAGCCGAGCAAAATCACCCTGCGCGACCTGAGCGTCTCCTACGGCGCCACGCCGGCGTTGCGCCACCTGACCCTGGAGGTGCCAGCGCGGCAGGTGCTCGGTGTCATCGGGCCGGCCGGCTCCGGCAAGACCACCTTCCTGCGCACCCTGAACCGGCTAAACGACCTGGAAACCGGGGTGCGCCTAACCGGCCAGGTACGGCTTGACGGCGAGGATATCTACCAGGTCGGCTATGACGTGGTGCGCCTGCGCAAGCGCGTCGGGATGGTGTTCGCTCTGCCGGCGCCGCTGCCGCTGAGCATCTATGAGAATGTCGTCTATGGCGTGCGCCTGTCGGGGCTCCGCGACCGCGCCCGCCTGGACGAGGTGGTCGAGCGCAGCCTCAAGGATGCCGCGCTCTGGGACGAGGTGAAGGACCGCCTCCAGACCTCTGGCCTGCGGCTCTCCGGCGGCCAGCAGCAACGCCTCTGCCTGGCGCGCACCCTGGCCATGCAGCCTGAGGTCGTGCTGCTTGACGAGCCCTGTTCCGGACTGGATCCGATCTCAACCGCCGCCATCGAGGAAGCCCTGACCGTCCTGAAGGCCCGCTACACCATCATCCTGGTGACCAACAACACGAAGCAGGCCGCGCGGGTGGCGGACACCACCGCCCTTTTCCTGTTCGGTGAGTTGGCCGAGCATGGGCCCACCCAAACCGTCTTCACCGTTCCGCAAGACCCACGCACCCTGGAGTATGTGACTGGCCGCTTCGGCTGAACCCGGCAGGCACCGCGCCCGATGAAAGTCACCTGTTCCCAAGTGAATCTCTTCTACGGCCTCTTCCAGGCCCTGAAGCACGTCGACCTCAATGTCGAGGACCGCTGCATCACGGCGCTGATCGGTCCCTCCGGCTGTGGCAAGTCCACCCTGCTGCGTGCCCTGAACCGTATGAACGACCTCATTCCGGGGGTTCGGGTCACCGGCCAGGTCCTTCTGGATGGTCAGGACATCTACGCCCGCCAGATGGACGTCTGCGTACTCCGCAAGCGGGTTGGCATGGTCTTCCAGCGGCCCAACCCGTTCCCGCTCTCGGTGCGTGACAACGTGAGCTTCGGTCTGCGGGTCGCCGGGATGAGCCGCGGCGATCTCGACGCGGTGGTCGAAAAGAGCCTGCGCCAAGCCTGGTTGTGGGACAACCTCAAGGACCGCCTGGACGCCTCGGCTCTGAGTCTGCCGTTGGACCAGCAGCAGCGCCTGTGCGTGGCCCGTCTACTGGCGGTCGAGCCCGAGGTCATCCTCATGGACGAGCCCTGTTCGGCGCTGGACCCCATCGCCACCGGCAAGATCGAAGAACTCATCCTGGAGCTGAAGCGCCAGTATGCCATCGTCATCGTTACCCACAATATGCAGCAGGCCGGGCGCGTCTCCGATGTCTCGGGCTACATGCTGCTGGGCGAGATGGTGGAGTTCGACCAGACCGTCCGCATCTTCTCGAATCCCAAAGACAAACGCACGGAAGATTACATCAGCGGTCGTTTTGGCTGACCGCGGCAGGCAGGGGTACCGACCATGGAACGTCACTTTCACGAACGGCTGGCGGACTTGAAGAATCGGCTGGTGCGCATGAGCACCTTGGCGGAGACCATGATCGCTGACGCGGTCAAGGTACTCGTCGAGCGTGATGGCAGCACCGCAGCGGAGATCCGGCGCATGGAGGACGAGGTCAACCGCATGCAGGTGGAGGTGGACGAGACCTGCTTCACCCTTATCGCCCTGCAACAGCCCGCTGCCACCGACCTGCGCTTCATCCTCGGGGCCATCAAGTCCAACAGTGACCTGGAACGCCTCGCCGACGAGGCCATCAATGTCCTCAACAAGGCCGAGCGCTTGCTGCGTGAACCGCCCCTGACCCAGCTCGATATCGTGCCGCGCATGGCGGCCATCGCACGGGGCATGTTGAAGGACAGCCTCGACGCCTTCATCGCCCTGGATACGGCCAAAGCCAGAGAGGTGCTGCGGCGCGACGACGAGGTCGATCAACTGAAGGCCGAGGTGACGGAGAAACTGCTGGGTCTCATCGCGGCCGATCCCGCCGCCCTGGAGCGGGCCATGGCGCTGATTCTCGTGGCCCGCAACGTCGAGCGCATCGCCGACCACGCCACCAACATCGCCGAAAACGCCATCTTCGTCGGCGAGGGCCGCGACGTCCGCCACCACCTCGGTCAGTGAACTGGGATGCCGGCGATTGCGGGTGGGCGGAAGCGCCCCGGCCTGTCGCTCTGGCGGGCCTCCGCCGGGAGACGCATCGGGATCCGCCGCCGCAGCCGGGGCGGAAACCCGGCCCTGACCCAGCGGGCTCAGGGCCGTGGAGAAAAGCTGCGTCAAGCCGCAGGCAGTCCAAAGAGTCCCGCTGGCGCTGGGACTCGGTGTCAGACCGCCCCGGCCGCGACGCCCGGGGCGGAACTCCGGCCCTGACCCGACGGGCTCAGGGCCGTGGAGAAAAGCTGCGTCAAGCCGCAGGCAGTCCAAAGAGTCCCGCTGGCGCTGGGACTCGGTGTCAGACCGCCCCGGCTGCGCAGCCCGGCCGGTTGCGCCAGCGGGGTATGCCCGTATAGTTCAGCACGTTCGGCTCGGACGATGCCGGGCCACGGTGGCAGAGGCAGCCCGGCGGTCCAGAGTGAACAGACGGGTCGGCAGCAAGAGTACCCTCCAGTGATCGAGCACGATTTCGATATCCC
>CAIZKT010000512.1:0-8652 GCA_903933565.1 uncultured Victivallales bacterium
GCATCTACCTGCCACGAGCAACCAGAGAGGCCGGGACGGGATCGGTTGCCGGTACCCCAGAGAGACTGCCCCATGGCACGGAGACGATCCTGCTGGCCGAGGACGAAAAGGCCGTCCGGGTCACGTCACGGCTTTTCCTCGAAGCCCTGGGCTACACCGTGTTGGCGGCTGAAACGCCAGAGGAGGCACAGCGCCTCGCAGGCGCACACTCAGGCCCCATCCACCTGCTCATCACCGACGTGATCATGCCCGGCATGAACGGACCCGACCTGGCCGGGATTCTCGCTGCAACACATCCCAAGCTGAAGTGCCTGTTCATGTCCGGGTACACCGCCGATGTGATGCTGCATCGTGGCACCTTGAAGGAAGGCATGCCGTTCCTTCCCAAGCCGTTCTCAAGGAACGACCTGGCCCGCAAGGTGCGCGAGGTGTTGGACGGGGACTAGGTGATCGCTATTGCGGAACGGCACCGAGTGCCATTCGCGTCGTCGCGTTGACGTGCCCGTTGCTCGTGAGTAACTCGTGACCGCCACGCCCCGCTCTCAGCCCAAGCCCAGCAACCCCCCGTTCACCCGCAGCCATTCCTTGCGCTCCAGGTAATCGGGCAGACAGAGCGCGAGCATCCTCCAGAACGCCTTCGGGGGCTCACAGGTACACCCGGCATCAGAACCCCGCCAGGCGATAGCCATTGCCGTACGGCCAGAGCAGCCTCTTCGTCGCTCAGGGCAGCGAGGTCGAGGCACAGACAGAGCCGCTGGTGCTCGGCGGCGAGGTCAATGGTCTTCTTCGAGCCACCGGTTGGCCTGCCGAACGTGAAGACCACGGTGCAGTGCGAATCAATGACGTTCTGTTCGGTCCTGGCCACGTGGCCAGCGGAATTCGTCTCTACCAGCCGGTAGCATGCCGGGATCACGCCATCCTCGGCTTTGCGTCCCTTGGGGCACCAGCCGCCGTGGGGGATGCCGAGTTCAATGGCAGCATCAAGACCGCCACGGTCAGCGCTGGTCTGACCGCCGGAGATGATCTTGGCGACGGGAGTATTCATCCGCCATCCCCGTTCTCGTTTTGGTCTTCCCGGTACCCGCGATGGTGGACCAAGGTGCCGTCCGGGGACTCCACCTCCATCACCATACTCCCGAACACGCCCATCACCCGAGTCCCGCCAACCTGGGTCTCGCTGTTGACATGCTGGTGCCCATGGATCAGCAGCCTTGGCGAGTGCCTTCCGATGTAGTCGTTCAGCGCCGCGAAGCCTTGGTGCACGTCCGCATCCCGCTCATGAACGCCTGCGGGGGAGTTGTGGGCGACCAGGATATCCACGGGAGGAAGCTGCCCGATAAGAGCCGCCGCTTCCTCCTGGCTGTAGAGGAAGTTTCCCTTTGGCTTATACCGCCAGGAGCCGTTGAACCCGCCGAGGTGCAGGCCGTTGGCCAGCGTGACCACCCGAAGATGGAGGTCCGTGATCAGCGGCGGGAACGTACTGGGCAAGTCATGGTTGCCCTTGACGGCCACGATCTGCGTCGCAGAGCAAGCCTTGGCGGCAGCGATGATCAGCGGGGCATACACGTCGCCGCAGGAGACGACGAGGTCCACAGGCTGGATGGGGCCGGTCCACGTGTAGTTGTCGTTGTCTGCGAGGATCAGGATGCGCATGGCTGTGGCGCTTGCGTCTGCATCTGCTCGCGCAGCTCCCGCAGACGTTTCAGCAGAGACACGACGGACCCGTCCTTGAGCACCCCGGACCAATGACCGTTACAGAACCGTTCGCCCTGGACGCAGTGGGTAAGCATGGTCTTAACCTCCGGGAGATCAGCGGCGGCGATGGTCACAGGGTCTGTGAGCATCCTCCCGGCTGTCTCGGGATCGTAGTCGTGATCCAGCCAGATCTCCTGTGACGCCAGCTCGAAGAACCGCTTTACGTCCTCGTCGTATTCGGGGTACGGCATCACGGGAACGCTTTCATCGCCGCCAGGCGTCACCCACTTCTGGATGAACTCCCTGCCGGGGGCCTCGAACGCTGGAAGAAAGGCAACGAGGGCGTCGATCTTCCTGACTGTGACCTGCGCCTGCTTCATGGCGATTCCCTCCCCCCCTCTTACGCGCCAGTGGTCGCGATGCCGGACACCATCGGTGTGGAACACGGGCCAAACGGCGTTGGCCCTCGTAACCCCCGGCATCTGACTGGTCACAGACGCCGCCGTGAACGATAGTGACGCAGGTGCGTGGTGCAAGCCGCATGGGCGGCATCGGCGTGGCAGCAGGGGCACAGATGGACAGAGACCCGTTCACACAGACCATGAAAGCCAAGGCCGAGCAGAACTTCCAGACTCACGGCTACCTTGCGGCGATAGTTGTGGCAGTCCAGTCCCAGGGGATCGCCGCCGAGCTTCTGCCGATGGAGGACAAGGACGCCGCCGCCCGCCTGATCCAACGCTTCCGTGCGGCAAGTCCGCTGGTAGCGGTGGTTGCCGAATCGTGGTACATAGACCTGACCAAGCTGGCACCGGAGCAGCAGCGGCAGGCGATGGACATGCCTCCGAGCAAGCACCCGAAGCGCAAGGAAGTGGCCCTGGTCACGATCCACCATGGCTTGGACACGACGATGTACTCCGCCGACATCATCCGCAAGGGCAGGAAGAAGCCCGTTCTCGGGCCCTGGAGAGAAGCACCCATGGCGGGTGCCGAAGGGCGCTTTGTTACGCCGCCAGCCGAATGGAACTGAGGGCAGTCGAGATGCAGACCAAGCTGGACAATGCAGTCACTACCTTTCGCGGCGGGTACAATTGCGCTCAGGCGGTGCTCTCTGCGCACTGCGAAGACCTGAACCTTGATAGGAACACGGCGTTACGCCTGGCCTGCGGGTTCGGTGCTGGAATGGCAAGGCGGCAGGATGTCTGCGGTGCCGTGTCCGGGGGGATCATCGTCCTTGGCCTCCGGCATGGCAGGGGCCTGAACGACGACCGCTCTGCGACCGAAACCACATACGCCAGAGCACGGGACTTGATGGAGCGCTTCCGGCTGCGACACGGAACCTGCGTCTGCCGGGAGCTTCTGAACGGCTGCAACCTCGCGACCCCCGAAGGGCAGGCTGCTTTCAGAAGTGACGATCTCTTGAACCGGGTCTGCGTCCCCTGCATCCAGAGCGTGATGACCATTCTTGACGAGCCGGGATGACGCCACCGGGGACGATACCTTCTTCTTGTCCTTGGTGACGTATTGCCGGTTGAACGCTCCGAAACGCTTCGAGAGGTCTTGGCCGTACCCATCCCGGCTGAGCTTCAGCCCCGGCCACAACCGTTCTTCTCCCCGTCTCTCCACCCGTTGCCAGTATTCCCGCAAGCCGACCCGGAAGTAGAAACGACCATCGGGTCCACGGCGGTGGACGTTGGAGCACAGGAACCTGGTCTGCACGGTCAGCCTCCGGTCAAAAGTGCTCCTCAGTGAGGAGCACTTTCGGGCCGGATGCCCTTAGGCCGTGGCACCTATCTGTGCATAACTCGTTCTACGGGAACGAGTCGTGGTGAGTTTTGATTGGAGGCGCCGGGAGTCGAACCCGGGTCCTGGAGAGACCACACGGCGGCGTCTACATGCTTAGCGCACACTTGGCAATCTCGTCCGGACATCTAGGCGGCGCGCGAGCCAATGCCCGGACATAGCGCCCTGTTTAGTTCTTGCCACGCCACCCGGGTGCCCGGTCTTGCGGCCAGCCTGATGTCGTCGTTCTCAGCCCTTATCAGGCGTCAGGGTGAGAACGTCGCTGCCGTTAGGCTGCGAGTGCGAGCTCAGTGTTCGCAGTTACAAAGTTGACCGGTGATTAAGGAGGCCGACGATCATCCTCCGCATGCAACCGACGCTCAGCCTGACCAGTCGAGACCAAATCGCCCCCATGAACCGGCAGAGAAGCGTCCACAGGGCTGTACTATAGTCGGCGGCCCGCGCTTTCCCAACGTCAGACAGAAGAGCCCAGGGCGGTTCTTCTTCTGGGCGCCAGGCGCCTTGGAGCCGACGGTTCGTGGCCACGGGGGATACCGCGAACCGGCCCGAAACGGGCGCTGGCATCGCGGGCTCCAGGGAGGCAAGCGGGGTCAGGGCTGCCGGCTGCCGGTCAGAGCTGGGCCCAGGGCGGTCGGCGGCTGAAGATATCCCGGATGCGGTTCAGGTCGAACTTGGCAGAGCGGTCGTAGAAGAAGATGCCATTCTGCTCCTGTTCGACGTCGGTGAGCTGGGTATAGCAGTAGCCGCAGATGTGATCGTGTCGCAGGATCGCCTCGGTCTGTCCGCTGAGGCGCTGGTAGAACTCCGCCAGCGATTTCGGGGTGTTGCCGTAGCCCCAACTGGTGTCGGAGCGCTCCAGGTCGGCCGGGTTCCACTTGATGCCGCCGTATTCATCCACCAGGTAGGGCTGGCCGCTGTAGGCGGGCTCGAGATCGGGGACGTTTCGCCAGACGCCTTGGTCGCCGGGGGTGAGGGCCTGGGCCAACTTAGCGGGGTCCTGCTCGTAGTTGTGGACGGTCCAGAGGTCGGTGATGGCGTGGAGGTAGCCGCTGGTGTCGTTGACCGGCCGGGTGGGATCGAGGGCTTTGCAGAGGGTGTAGGCGTCGACGTGGGTGCGGGTGTGCTGGGCACGGTTGCTGAAGGCACGGGTTTCGTTGAACGGGGTCCAGGCGATGATGGAAGGGTGATTGCGGTCGCGGCGCACGATCTCGGCCCACTCGCTGAGGACGTTGCGGGCGTAGGGGATGTGGTCGGGATTGCCACCCCAACTGCTGGACTCGCCCCAGGTGAGATACCCGAGCCGGTCGGCCCAGTAATGGAAGCGCTCCTCGAAGACTTTCTGGTGCAGGCGGGCGCCGTTGAAGCCGGCGGCCTGGCTCAGTTCGATGTCCCGGCGCAGCGCCGCGTCGCTGGGCGCGGTCCAGATGCCGTCGGGATAGAAGCCCTGGTCGAGGACCAGGCGCAGATAGACGGCCTGGTTGTTGAGGAAGAGGCGGTTGCCCTCGAGGTGGATCTTGCGCAGGCCGGCGTAGCTCTGGACGCGATCGAGGACGTGGTTGCCGTCGAGCACCTCGAGAGTCAGGTCGTACAGATGCGGGCTGCCGGGCTCCCAGGGCTTCGGGTTCGTCAGAGAGAGCTCCAGGACTCCCAGCGGCGCGGCCGGGCGGATGGCCTCGGCCACCACGCGGTTGGCCTCCATGAGCACGGCGCGGAGGCTCAAGCCCCGGCGAAGGCTGCGGAAGGCCGGCGTCACCAGGAAGCGCTGGCCATCGAGATCCGGGACGATCTGCGCGTCCGCCAAGCCGCAGGGATGCACGGCCTCGAGCCATACCGACTGCCAGATGCCCGTGGTGCGCGTGTAATGGCAGCCGTGGCTGAGCAGGCGGTGCGACTGCTTGCCGCCCGGAAGCGCCCCCGAGCGGGTGTCGTCATAGGCGCGCACCACGAGGTGGTGGGTGGCTCCAGCCCGCACTCGCCGGGTGATGTCGAGGGCGAAACTCACGCTCCCGCCGAAGTGCATGCCGACACTGGCGCCGTCAATAAACGCCTCGCATTCATGATCCACCCCGCCGAAGTGCAGCAGGACCTCGCGCTCGCCCCAACTCTCGGGGAGAGTGAAGACGCGGTGGTACCAGATGCCGTTGATGAAATCGGTGTAGCCGACGCCGGACAGCCGGCTCTCGGGACAGAAGGGGACCAGGATGGTGTTCTCGAAGCCCTTGGCGTCCTGCCAGCGCGCTTCGGCGCCACTGCGGCCGTGATCGAAGCGGTACGTCCAGGGGCCATTGAGGGGGGCCCAGTCGGCGCGCTGAAACTGTGGTCTTGGGTGTTCCTGGCGGGGGATAGGCATAGGGTGTCTCCGGTAGGGTTCCGCGTAATGTGCCTCGCCATGGCAGGGTTGCCAGCCCGCCCTGGGCGCGGCTGGAAAGAGACCCGAGGCGCTGGCCCCGGAATGAACCCTGACGGCACTGTCTCTTGCGAGTACGGTGCGGGCGAGGTAGGTTTGATTGCGGCCTGCGAGAAGAGGTTCTGCCGGGGCAGAAGATTCGACGCGCCCGTGAAGCAGGCGCTTGGCGGTCCCCTATGGGAAACGACCTCTATAGCAAGATTCTCGACCTGGCTCCGGGGCCGCGCCCGCCGGACCACTATGATCTCCTGGGGCTGAAGTGGTTCGAGCGCGACGCCGAGACCATCCACCGTGCCGGCCTGCAGCGCATGAAGGCGCTCAAGGCGTGGGACTTGCATCCGGACGCCGAGACGCAAGCGGCGGTGCAGGAGCTGCAGAATCAGGTCGGCGCTGCCCTGGCGACGTTGGAGGATGCCTCGCGCCGGCAGCGCTACGAGCTGGCTCTGGCCGCCGAGCTCGGCCTGGCCGCGCCAGCGCCGGTGGGCGCAGATGCCGTGCCGACTTCGGTGACCCCGGTGGCATCCGTGCCAGTGGTCGCGGCCGTTCCTGGTTCTCGAGGGCGGGACAAGGCCCGCCTACCATTCCGTTTTCGGGTTGGGGTGTGCGTTGCGGCGTTGGTGCTGCTGGTCTTTGCCACCATCGAGGGCCCCGCCTGGCTGCTCTTTGGGGGGCGCTGGCGCCGCGGCCAGGTTGCGACCCCCGGAACGCCGCCGGTCCGGTCCCGCGGCGCGCAGCCTGGCGAGAGGCAGGGCGCGGGTGCGGCAGGGGCGACGGAAGCGGCCAGCGTCGGCCGTCCCGCCAGCCCCAGCGCGAGCGCAGGGGTTCCGGTCAGCGGGCAGTCCTGGATCGTGCCCGAATTGGGTCTGGCGCTGGTCTGGGTGGCACCCGGGAGCTTCCAGATGGGCTCGAACGACGGAGCGCCTGACGAGAAGCCCGTACACACGGTGCGAATTTCGCGCGGGTATTGGCTGGGCAGGACGGAGCTGACGCAGCCGGAATACTGGGCGCTCAGCGGCAAGAAGCCGAGCCGGTTCAGGGGTCCACTGCATCCGGTGGAGAGCGTCTCGTGGCGCGAGGCGCTGGGCTACTGTGCTTTGTTGAGCGCCCGCGAGCGCGAGGCCGGACGCTTGCCTGCGGGGTACGAGTACCGCCTGCCGACCGAGGCGGAGTGGGAGTATGCGGCGCGGGGTGGAGCGCAGAGCCGGGGCACTCTCTACTCCGGTTCCGATGCGGCCGATGCGGTGGCGTGGTCTGGCGCCAACAGTTGGGAGACGGCTTGCCCCGTAGGCCAGAAGCAGGCCAACGAACTGGGCCTGTACGATCTGAGCGGCAATGTCTGGGAATGGTGCCTGGATAGCTACGCGGCGGACTACTATGTAAGCAGCCCGGAAACCGACCCGGCTAACCTGCTTGTGACCCCTTACCGCGCCGCTCGCGGGGGCAGTTGGGATAGGCCGTCGGCCTGCGGGCGGGTCACGGTCCGGGAGCGCGGCGGACCCGCAAGTTCGACCGAGTCCCTGGGCTTCCGTGTCTGCCTGGCGTCGGCGCTGGACAGCGGCGAGTCCGCCACGGAGCTGGCCCGCGCCTTGTTGACCCCGGCGGGGAACGCCGAGGAGAGGCCGAGCGCGCCTGCCGCCGCCGGGGATGCCGACGAGGCGCCGACGCGCCTGCCGCCGGTAGCGCCGGGCAAGCCGCCACGCAGTCGCCCGATCGAGGGCCTGCACTGGGCCGTCCCCGAACTGGGTATGCAGTTCGTCTGGGTTGCCCATGGAAGCTTCCGCATGGGCTCCAATAGCGGGGCGGCGGACGAGCAGCCGGAACACACGGTGCGGTTTGGGCGCGGGTTCTGGCTGGGCATGTGCGAAGTGACACAGGCTGAGTACGAGGCGCTCAGCGAGCGGAACCCCAGCCGGTTCAAGGGTCCGCGCCATCCGGTGGAGACGGTGTCCTGGAACGACGCCGTGGGGTACTGTGCGCGGCTGACGGAGCGGGAGCGCCTGGTCTCGCGGCTGCCGGCGGGGTATGAGTACCGTCTGCCAACCGAGGCGGAGTGGGAATACGCGGCCCGGGGCGGTGAGCGCAGCCGCTGGTACATCTACAGCGGCTCGAACCGTGCCGACGACGTGGCCTGGCACAACGCGAACAGCGGCGGGATGACGCACCCGGTCGGCCAGAAGCAGCCCAATGAGCTTGGCCTGTACGATCTGAGCGGCAATGTCTGGGAATGGTGCCTGGATGGCTACGACGAAGCCTACTACACCGCAAGCCCCGCCATCTCCCCGCTGAATCTGCAGACGAGCAGTACCCGCGTCTACCGCGGTGGCAGTTGGGGCATAGCCCCTCGGGACGTGCGCTCAGTCTACCGGAATCGAGGCAAACCGGAGAACGCGATCAGCGGTCTGGGCTTTCGCGTCAGCCTGGCGCCGCGGCTGGTGCCAGCCGCGGCCTCGGGTGTCGCGCCCGCCTGGCCGCGCTGACGGGGGGCGATCCGGCGGCGCGGGGGATACCGCGAACCCGCCCGAGACGGGCGCTGGCATCGCGGGCTCCAGGGCCACAGTGAGTCCAAAGGGGGCGCAGGTCAGTTCCGTAGGGGTTTCTGTTTCGATCGTCTCCGCGTCCGGCGAGCAGAACGGGTCCCTTGACTCTTGGGGGAGACTTCCGGCGGGAGATGTCGCGAAGGCCAGACGCCGCGGAGCGCTGAAAGCGCGGCTATTCCTCAGCCCAGGGCAGCGCCCTGGGAATGGAATCCA
>CAIZKT010000513.1:0-11433 GCA_903933565.1 uncultured Victivallales bacterium
CGGTATCTTCGGGCGAGACACGGCGGCTGGGGATACGGCGGAGACCGCCGGCTCCAGGGGATTGCGGTGTCGTGCGGTATCCGGCCTGGAGCCCGCGATGCCAAGGACCCGCCAGGGGCCTGGTTCGCGGTATCTTCGGGCGAGACACGGCGGCTGGGGATACGGCGGAGACCGCCGGCTCCAGGGGATGGCGGTATCGTGCGCTGTCCGGCCGATGGTCACCCGGCGCGGCCGAGCAGGCGCAGGAGACCGTCGAGGATGGTGTAGGGATGGGGTGGACAGCCGGGGATGTAGAGATCGACCGGCAGCAGATCACCCACGCCATTGCCGGTTTCCGGGTGGTCGACGTAGGGGCCACCGGCGATGGCACAGGCGCCCACCACGATGACGATCTTCGGGGCCGGCACCGCCGCGTAGGTATCCAGCAGGGCGGCGCGCATGTTGACGGAGACCGGGCCGGTCACCAGGACGCCATCGGCATGCCGGGGGGAGGCCACGAATTGGATGCCGAAGCGCGCCAGGTCGAAGACCAGGGTGTTGAGCACGTTGGTATCGGCCTCGCAGGCGTTGCAGCCACCGGCGCTGACCTGACGCAGCTTGAGCGAGCGGCCCAGAAGGCGTTTCAGCTCCTGCGCCAGTGGCTCCGCCAGGGCCAGTTCCTGCTCGGGAGTCAGGACCAGGTCCTGGCGCCGCCGCACAGACTGCCGGTAATCCCGGGCGTGAGAGATGGCCTGCTGCGGGCAGGCGTCGGCGCAGTCGGTACAGAACAGGCAGCGGCCCAGGTCCACGCTCAGCGCGGCGGGGTCGGTCAGGCAGAGGGCGCCCACCGGACAGGCGGTGACGCAGGCGTGGCAGTCCGCCAGGCAACGGCTGCGGTCGATCTGCAGACGGCCGCGGTAGCGTTCGGGGAGTTCCGGCGGCGGGCCGTTGGGAAAGGGCCGGGTGCGGTGACCCTGGTGCAGCCGAGCTAGAGCGATAGTGATCATGGCGTCTTACTCAGAGGTCGTGTCCGCAGTAGGAGAGGTTAAAGCTCTTGTTGCAGAGCGGGAAGTCGGAAATCTGCTGGTCGCGCAAGGCATAGGCGAGTCCGGTCCAGTTGTGGAAGGACGGGTCCAGCACCTTGTAGCGGCTGAGCCTGCCATCGTCGCCCGTGATCGCCACATGGCAGAGTTCGCCCCGCCAGCCTTCGACCAGGGCGGCAACGAGATGAGCGGGCTTGAGGGCACCCACGCCACCGCTGACCGGGCCACCCGGCAGGGCCCCGAGCTGGTCCCGGATGAAGACGATGGACTGCTGCACCTCCAGCCAGCGCACATAGGCCCGCGCAAAGACGTCTCCGGTGCTCCAGGTCGAGACCGGGATGTGGACGAAGCGAAAGATACCAGCGGGCTGGTCGCGGCGGGCGTCGAGGCCGATGCCAGCGGCCCGGGCCGGCAAGCCGACGATGCCCAGGCTCCGACAGATCTCCTTTGAGAGCACGCCTTTGCCCTCGAAGCGAGCCAGAACCGATGGGCTCTCCCAGAGCAGGTTGATGGCGCTGGCGGCGTCGCTCTGCAGGGCATCGAGTCGTTGCCGCAGGTTGGCGACACGCTCGCCGTCGGCATCGAAACGGACCCCGCCAGGCCGCACCAGGCCGCGGCCAAAACGGTTGCCGCAGAGCACGGCGGTCATGTTCAACGCATCGCCACGAATGCGACCGCAATAGGCGGAGGTGGGCAGGAAGCCGACGTCGTTGGCCAGGGCGCCAAGGTCGCCGATGTGGTTGGCCAGGCGTTCCAGTTCGAGCGCGATGCCGCGCAGGACTTGGCCGCGCACCGGCGGCTGGACCGCGCCGAGGGCCTCGAGGGCTTGGCAGTAGGCCGTGGCGTGGCCGATGCTCGTGTCCCCAGCCAGGGTCTCGGCCAGATGCAAGCCGCGGCCGACCGAGCTGCCGGGCAGGGCTTCCTCGACGCCCCGATGCTGGTAGCCCAGCGCGATTTCCAGGTGAAAAACATGTTCGCCGTGACACTGGAAACGGAAGTGGCCAGGCTCGATGATGCCAGCATGCACCGGCCCGACCGCGACCTCATGGACGTCCTGCCCCTCGACCCGGTAGAAGTCGCCGACACCCGGCAGAATGGGCTCGCCTGGCCGGCGCCCCCAGGCATCGCGAGGCGGCTGCCACGATGAGCGGTAGCGCACGGGCTTGAACCAGGGATGGCCCAGCGCGCGCAGCCCGAACTGCTCGCCGATCTCGCGCTCGAAAAGGTGTACCTGAGGGCACTCTGGGGTCAGCGAGGGGAACTCTGGTCCGGTCACCGAGGTCCGGGCCACCCCCAGTCGGTTGCGGGAGTCGTCGGCGAGGATGAGGTACAGGTCCACGGTGTCCGGGGCCGCGCTGGCGGCGCCAAAGCAGGCGACGATACGGCGGCCGTCGGCGACCGCGCTGAGCAGAGTGGTCCGGAAGTCGTCCAGGCGGAGCTGCGGGATCTGGGCCAGGGGCAAGGCCTGACCGTTGCGCAAGGGTGCCAGGTTGGGATACTGGGCGGTCATGGCGTGGCCTCGAGGAAGTGGACCGCAGCGAGCAGCCGGGAATTCAGGAACTCCGGGGTGGTGAGTCCCAGCACCAGGACCGCCCCCAGGAGCAGCAACGACGGCAGGACCGTGAGTAATTCGTCGCGGTAGGCCGTGCGCGGAGCGGCGTTGGGCGCCTTGCCTTGCACCATCAGCAGAATCGTGGCCCCCATGCCGATGAAGACGATGAACAGGAAGAGCAGGAACAACCCGCCGACCCAGAACTGGGCCCGGTCGAAAGCGGAACACAGGATGGTGAATTCGCTGATGAACGGCCCAAACGGCGGCGACCCAGTGATCGCCAGGAGCCCCGCCAGCAGCAGTCCGCCGGAGACCGGCACCCGTCGCAAGGCGCCGCGCACCGTGTCGGTGGTGGTGCTGTTGTAGGCCCGATGAATGTTCCCCGCCGCCATGAACAGAATACCCTTGGTCAAGCCGTTGTTGAAGAGGTGCAGGAGACTGCCGTAGACGGCGCCGCCGCCGATGCCCAGCCCCAGGACCAGAATCCCCATATGCTCCACGCTGGAGTAGGCCAGGAGGCGCTTGAAGTCCTGTTGCCCCACCATCAGCACGCCGGCCACCGCCATCGAGAGCAACCCCATGAACACCAGCAGCCGGGAGGCGTAGGCCCCCTCGCCGGCCGCGGCGCAGAGGTGGTAGATGCGCAGAATGCACAGGAAAGCGCAACTGGTGACCCCGCCCGCCAGCAGCGCGCCCACCGCAGCGGGCGCTTCGCCGTAGGCGTCGGGCTTCCAGGTGTGCATCGGCGCCAGGCCCATCTTGGTGCCGTAGCCGACGAGCATCAGGACAAAGGCCGCGTGCAGCCAGGGCTTGGACAGTTGCGGCGCGCTGACCAACAACTCGCTGTAGACCAGCGACGGCGCCAGGCCCGAGTGCAGTGAGGCGTAGGCCAGGAAGAACGACCCCAACAGCGCCAGGGCAATGCCGACGGAACCGATCAGCATGTACTTCCAGGTCGCCTCGATGGAACGCGGGGTGTGGTTGAAGTAGATCAGCGGCGCCGTACATAGCGCCGTGGCTTCGATCGCCACCCACATCAGGCCCAGGTGGTTGGACCAGATGACCAGGCTGAGGGTGCCGAGGCACGCCTGGAAGCACATGCAGAAGATGCGGTTCGAGCGCTCCTGCCGATAGCGCAGGTACCCCACCGTGTAGAAGGAGACGACGGCGAACACCAGGCTGAGCAGCAGCAGGACCAGGCCGCCGACCGGGTCCAGCACCAGCCAGGCCGCGCTAACCCGCAGGTCGGGCCGCGCCAGGGTCAGCAGCGTCAGCCCCAGATGCGTCACCCCCGTGAGCGGCAGCAGCCAGGGCCGCCAGTGTGACGAACGGATGAGAAAGGCGACCAGCGCCATGACGAGCGGCAGGAAGATCAGCGCGAACGCCATGCCCTATTCCTTCAGCGACACCAGGCGGCGCGTGTCCAGCGAGGAGAACGCCTGGTTGATGTGGTTGACGATGATGCAGATCACAAACACACCGACGAACAGGTCCAGGAGTACCGCCAGCTCGACCACCAGCGGCATGGCCTCAACCAGCATCATACCGAAGATGAAGATGCCGTTCTCCAGCACCAGGTAGCCGATCACCTGGGTGATGGCTTTGGCGCGGGTGATGAGCAGCAGGAACCCGACGAACATGGTGGCAAGCGAGGCCGGCACGAGCAGCGGCGCCGTATGCGCATTTTCCAGGGGCAATTGCGAGGCGAAAAGCAGCGCGAATCCGGTGGCCATGGCGCCTAGGATCATGCAGGGCAGGAAACCGATGAGCGGTTGCACCTCATGCTTGATCTGGGCATCCCGCATAGCGCGATACAGCATCCGCGGGATGATCACGCCCTTCAGCGCGATCGCCGCCACCGCGGCCAGGGCGCCGGCGTAGCTCACATGCCCCTCCACCAGCAGCGGCATGACCCCGAGCAACGCGCCCTGCAGGGTCACGGCGCCGATGACGGCCAGGATGCGGCTGGTGCCGAGGGCGTACAGGTTCAGCACCAGCACCACGACCAGCAGCGAATTCAGCAGCGCATCCATGTCTCTCACCTCAGCAGAAGGACAAACCCGAAGCCGCAGAACAGGATGGCGGCAATCAGCAGATGCGGCACGTGCCGCATTTGCAGCCGCGCCATGACCGACTCCACCACCCCCACCGCCACCGCCAGTCCCAGCATCTCGCCCATAAACAGCAGCCGGTCGAGCCAGGGGTTGCCGAGACTGAACGGGGCCACGACGTGCAGCCACACCGCCCCCAGCACGAACAACTTGATGGCGGCGCCGTAGAGGATCAGGCCCAGCAGCGGGCCGCTGTGGTCGAGCACCATCACCTCGTGGATCATGGTCAGTTCCAGGTGGGTGTTGGGGTCGTCCACCGGGATGCGGCAGTTCTCCGCCAGGAGCAGAATGAAGAGGCCAAGCGCCACCAGCACCAGGGGCGCGGCGTGCAGCTTCCACCCGCCGGCCATTGGCGCTTGCAGCAGGTCTCCCAGCAGCAGCGACCCCGAGATGCGGGCCAGGACCAGCAAGGCAAAGAACAGGGCCGGCTCAGACAGACAAGCAAAGGTCACTTCGCGGGCCGCCCCCATGCCCTCGAAGGGTGACCCCGTGTCGAGGGCGGCGCTGGTCGTGAAGAAGCGGCCCAGGGCCAGGAGGTAGGCGAAGAGGATCAGGTCCCCGGTGAACGAGATCGGCGCGCCGAACCCGCCCAGGGGCACGATCAACCCCGCCAGCAGCACCGCGGCCAGGGTCACGACGGGCGCGGCCACGAAGACCCAGGTCGTGGTGCGGCTGATCACCACACCCTTGCGCATGAGTTTGATGAGGTCGTGGTAAGGTTGCAGCAACGGCGGCCCAACGCGCCCGGCAAACAGCGCCTTGGTCTTGCCGATCACCCCCAGGAGCAGGGGCGGCATCAGCACCAGCAGCGTCAGATGAATCCAGAGGTCGGTCATGGCAGCCGTCCAGTCTCCACCTTCACGGCGCGTGTAGCCGCGTCAGCAGGCGTCCCCAAGGCATGGTCCAGGCCAGCAGCACGATAACGGTGGCGAGCATGTAGAGCAGGTAGTGCTGCGTGACCCCGCCCTGGATACGACGCATGCGGATGAAGCCGCGTTCGAGCCAGCGTGACCAGGGCAGGATTTGCCCATCCAGGACCGGGTCGGCTACGTGCGTCGAGAACGAGGCCGGGGCCGGAAAAGCGTCCCGTAGGACCGGCGCCTGCGTCTGCGAGCGGAGGACGCCGCGGAATAACTCCACCAGCATCTGCACAAAGGACGAGGCGGTGTACTGGATGCGCGGAGTCGGCGCCAGATAGCCGCAGCCCCAGGTGTCGGCGGCCGCGACCCCGCCCCGCCGCAGGCGGCCGCGCAGCAGCAGCCACAGCAGGAAGATCACCCCGACCAGGGTGACGCCGAGCAGGCTGACCGCCTCCAACGCGGCGAGATCCGCCACCCGGCTCCCGCTGTCGGCGGCGTTGGGCAACCAGGCGGCGATGGCGCGGTCCAGCGCCGGCGCCACTAGGAAAGGCGCCAGACCGATCAGGGCGCAACCACCGGCGAGCACAACCATGGGTACGGTCATGGCCAGCGGTGGTTCATGCGCGTGCGCCGCCGCCCCGCTGCGGGCCACGCCGAGGAACACGACGCCGTAGACCTTCACAAAACAGGCCAGGGCCAGGGCCCCGATCAGCGCCAGAGCGGGCGCTAGAAAGGCCGCAGCGCAGGCGACTCCGGGCGCGCCCTGCACCGATCCCAGCAGCCCGAGGTAGATCAGAAACTCGCTGACGAACCCATTCAGCGGCGGCAGCCCGCAGATCGCCACGGCCCCGACGCCGAACAGGGTCGCGGTAAACGGCATGCGTCCGGCCAGCCCGCCCAGACGATCGATCTGCCGAGTGTGGGTGGCATGCACCACGCTGCCGGCACCGAAGAACAGAAGGGCCTTGAACAGACTGTGGTTCCACACGTGCAGCAAGCCCCCCGCCAGTCCCAGCACCACCCAGGCAGGCCGCCCCAGAGAACGGCCCAGCAGAGCCAGGCCCAATCCCATCACAATGATCCCGATATTCTCGACGCTGCAATACGCCAGCAGACGTTTCAGGTCGTGCTGCCCCATGGCAAACAGAATCCCCAGCACTCCACTTATCGCCCCGGCCAGTAGCAGTATAGCGCCCCACTCCAGCGGCGGCGCCGGTAACAACCCCAGGAAGCGCACCAGCCCGTAGACGCCCATCTTGATCAGCACCCCGGACATCAGGGCCGACACATGACTCGGCGCGTTGGCGTGCGCCGAGGGCAGCCAGAAGTGCAGCGGCATCAGCCCCGCCTTCAGGCCAAACCCGAGCAGCGCCAGCAGGTAGATGGCCCACAGCAGGCCGGGGCTGGCCTCGGACGCTGCCAAGGCGCGAATCTCGAAGCTGCCCGTCGCCCGGTGCAACAAAGCGAACAGCGCAAACAACGCCAGCGAGCCCACGTGCGTCGCAATGAGGTACAGCCAACCCGCGGCGCGGCAGTCCTCCCGTTGCTCCTCGGCGCTCACCAGAAAGAAGGCGCCCAAGGCCATCAACTCCCAGCCCAGCAGGAACGGAAACGCATGCCGGGCCAGGAGCAGCAGCCCCATCCCCGCCACGGTGACGCCCCAGAACAAGCTCAGCTTCCGGCCGTTGCTCAGGTGCCGTGCCTGACGCCAGTAGCCCAGGCCGTAGACCGCCCCCAGCGCCCCCAGCAGGAAAACCGGGACCAGGAAGAAGGCGCTCAGCCCGTCCACCGCCAGCCGCAGGCCCGTTGTGCCGCTGCCAGCCGCTGTCAGCACGAGGCTGGACACCGTCCCGCGGACCAGCACGGCGACCGCCCCACAGAGCCCGATCCCGGCCCCGGCCACAACCGCGGCGGCCGCCAGCCGCTGCCCGGTCGGCCGGCGGCGGTCCAGCCACAGCCCCGGCACACCGCTCAGCCCAATCAGGGCCAGGGCTGCCAGAATCAAGGTGAGAGGGGAGGTCATTCACGACTCCAGAACCGGAACCCCGGCGCCGTCGCAGGCCGGGTCACGTTGGCTTGCCCTGCGGCGCCCCGGGCAGCGACGCTTCGGCCAGCGCCAGCTTCTCCAGCAGTTCGTCGCGCAGCGCCTCCCGCTTCAGGGCGGCTTTGAACTCCGGGTGGTGCAAGACGAATCCCAGGCGCGACAACAGATGCAGATGCGCCTGCACCGTGGGACTGATCAGCGTGAACAAGATCTTCACGGGCCCGCCATCCAAAGCCCCAAAGGCAATCGGGTTCTCCAGGAAACACAGGGTGATGGTCGGACGAGTGATGTGCAGCACGATCGGGTTGCGGACATGCGGAATCGCGATGCCGTCCCCAACCCCCGTCGATCCCAGCGTCTCACGGGCCAGCAGGACCTGGTACAGAAACTGCCGGTCCACCTCTTCCGGCAGCCGCAGCAACTCCACCACCGCGGCCAGCACCGACGCCTTGTCCGACCCACCGATACGATAGGCCACCCCCCCCGCCTTCAGCGCCTCCACCAGGCTCGGTAGCAGTACCTGGCCCGCATCCGGCTCAAGCAGCATCGCCGGCGAAAGCTGCATGCGCTTGCAGGTCGCCCACTCCAGAACCTCGGCCCGATTGAAGCGGTACAGGTCCCCAACCCGATGAAATGGAATCGTGCCGGCTTTGACCCAGCGGTAAAGGGTCTTCTCCGACACATCCAAGATCCGGGCCACATCTCGAACCTGCAGATTCATCGCCAAGACCCCCGCCACTGGACGTGTCGGCCCAGGGCAGGACACGCCATGGGCTCCATTCGCGCTAAGTAGACAAATATAGACACGGCCGGACGTCTTTCCATGGGGGGGCTGATCTTTATCGAGGTACCCTGCCTCAGCGGGCGTAGAGCCGGGTCAGCAGGCGGCCCCAGGGCATGGTCCAGGCCAGGAGCGCGATGACGGTCAGGAGGATGTAGAGCAGGTAGTGCTGAGTGACGCCGCCCTGGATCCGCCGCAGCCGGATGAAACCGCGCTCGATGCGGCGTGACCACGGCAGGATTTGTCCGTCCAGGATCGGGTCTGGCACGTGGGTTGAGAACGAGGCCCGGCCCGGAAAGACCTCCCGCAGAGCCGGTGCGTGCGTCTGCGGCCGCAACACTCCCCGGAACAGGACCACGAGCATCTGCACAAAGGACGAGGCGGTATACTGCATCCGCGGACCGGGCGCCAGATAGCCGCAGCCCCAGGTGCTGGCGGAGGCTACCCCGCCCCGCCGCAGGCGACCGCGCAGGAGCACCCCCAGCAGGCCGGTGACCCCGAGCAGCGTCACGCCAAGCAGGCTGATCGCCTCCAGCGTGGCCAGATCCGCCACCCGGCCGCAGGCGTCGGCAGGGCCGGGCAGCCAGACGGCAAGCGCGCGGTCCAGCACCGGCGCCACCAGGAAAGGAGCCAGGCCGATCAGGACGCAGCACCCCGCCAGAATCCCCATGGGCACGAGCATCGTCAGCGCTGGCTCATGAGCGTGTTCCGCCGCCGCGCTGCGGGCCGTGCCGAGGAACACGGCGCCGTAGACTTTCACGAAACAGGCCAGGGCCAAGGCCCCAATCAGCGCCAAGGCGGGCGCCGCAAACGCGACAGCCCAGGTCGTCCCCGGCGCGGCCTGCAGCGAACCCAGCAAACCCAGATAGATCAGAAACTCGCTCACGAACCCGTTCAGTGGAGGCAGCCCGCAGATCGCCACGGCCCCCACGCCAAACATCGTCGCGGTCACCGGCATGCGCTTGGCCAGCCCGCCCAGGCGGTCGATCTGCCGGGTATGGGTGGCGTGGACCACTCCGCCGGCACTGAGGAACAGGAGGGCCTTGAGCAGGCAGTGGTTCCAGACGTGCAACAGGCCGCCCCCGAGCCCCAGCACCACCCAGGCCGGACGGCCCAACGAACGGCCCAGCAGAGCCAGGCCGAGACCCATCACGATGATGCCGATATTCTCGACGCTGTGATACGCCAGCAGCCGCTTCAGATCGTGCTGGCCAAGGGCGAAGAGAACCCCCAGCACCCCGCTCACCGCCCCGGCCAGCAGCAGCAACCCACCCCATCCCGGGGGCGGTTCCGGCAGCAGGCCGAGGAAGCGCACCAGTCCGTAGATCCCCATCTTGATCAGGACGCCGGACATCAGGGCCGACACATGACTCGGCGCATTGGCGTGCGCCGAGGGCAACCAGAAGTGCAGCGGCATCAGCCCCGCCTTCAGCCCAAACGCGAGCAGCGCCAGCAGGTAGATGGCCCACAACAGGCCGAGACTGGCCTCGTGCGTTGCCACCGCGCGCATCTCAAAAGTCCCCGTCGCCTGGTGCAGGAGCGCGAACATCGCAAAGAGCGCCAGCGTCCCCACATGCGTCGCAGCCAGATAGAGCCAGCCCGTAGCGCGGCAGTCCGCCCGTTGCTCCTCGGTGCTCACCAGGAAGAAGGCGCCCAAGGCCATCAATTCCCAGCCCAGCAGGAAGGCGAAGGCGTGCCGCGCCAGGACTTGCAGCACCAGCCCCGACACGGTGACGCCCCAGAACAGGCTCAACTTCCGGCCATTGCTCAGGTGCCGCGCCTGCCGCCAGTAGCCCAGGCCATAGACCGCCCCCAGCGCCGCCATCAGAAAGACCGGGACCAGGAAGAAGGCGCTCAGCCCATCCACCGCCAGCCGGATGTTCGCCGTCCCCAGGCCGCACCACGGCAGCGTGCGGCTGACCTCCTCGCCGGAGATCAGCACCTGGATGACGCCACACATTCCGAGCAGCGCCCCGGCCACGACCGCAAGCACCGCCAGCCACTGCCCCTCCGGCCGCCGCCGATTCAGACACAACCCCGGCACGCCGCTCAACCCGATCAGGGCCGCGGCGGCCAGAATCAACGAGAGCGGAGAAATCATACACCACTCCAGAACCGAGACGCCAACCCCGCACGACGCGAGGTCACGCCGACGGCCGCGGCGGCTGCATGGGTAGGGCGGCCTCGGCCAGCGCCAGCTTCTCCAGGAGTTCGTCGCGCAGCGCCTCGCGCTTCAGAGCCGCTTTGAACTCCGACTGGCGCAGCACAAAGGCCAGGCGCGACAGCAAGTGCAGATGCGCTTGCACCGTGGGACTGATCAAGGTGAACAGAATCTTCACCGGCGCCCCGTCAAGCGCCCCAAAAGGAATCGGGTTCTCCAGGAAACACAGAGTGATGGTCGGACGGGTAATATGCAGCACGATCGGGTTGCGGACATGCGGGATCGCGATGCCGTCTCCTACCCCCGTCGATCCCAGCGTCTCACGGGCCAGCAGGACCTGATAGAGAAACTGCCGATCCACCTCTTCCGGCAGCCGCAGCACCTCCACCACCGCGGCCAGCACCGAGGCCGGGTCCGTCCCGCCGACCCGGTAAGCGATGCCGCCGGCGGTCACGGCCTCTACCAGACTCGGCAGCGATACCTGATCCGCATCCGGCTCCACCAGGATCTCCGGCGAGACCTGCAGGCCCGTGGCGGTTGCCCACTCCAGAATCTCGGCGCGATTGAAGCGGTACAGGTCCCCAACCCGATGGAACGGAATCGTGCCGGCCTTGACCCAGCGGTACAGGGTCTTCTCCGATACATCCAAGATCCGGGCCATATCTCGAACCTGCAGATCCATGGCCAAAACCCTTGCTGCTGGGTGGGCGGTTCCACCGCTGGACACGCGCTGGTCACATGTCGCACTAGAGAGACAACTATAGACATGGCCCAAGGTCTTGCCATGGGTGCGAGGCGCTTTTCTCGACCTGTGCAATAAGGGAGTCCGTCTGGAGCGCTGAAGGCGCGCTGCCATACCAGCCCAGGGCAACGCCCTGGGAATAGGACGGAAGGGGGTATCC
>CAIZKT010000514.1:0-7552 GCA_903933565.1 uncultured Victivallales bacterium
CGCCCGAAACGGGCTGGGCATCGCGGGCTCCAAGGCGGCAAGCATCATCACGGAAGACGTCTGCCAGACCTGGGGGGGGGGTCTTTCTTGGAACAGCCCTGCCGCCCACGCGGCGCAGATTGCTCTCGCCGCCGGTCCCCGCTATGTTGTAAAGTGAGAGTCGTCGGTATCGGTGCGGAATGTCGCCATTCGGCTCGTAACGGTAGCGCAACAGACGGGACGCTGACCATGACCACACAACGGGAGACCTCCGTGTCACGCTGGAATCAGCCGAGCGAGGATGCTGTCATCGGGCCTGAGGAAACGCAGCGGAAACGGCGTTCGCGGTTGCTCTACCTGGCGGTCGGGTTCATCGTGTTCGCCTTCGTCGGCGCCATCTGCTTCGCCGCCGGTCGGCGCAACCGGCCGCCGCCGCCACCCCCGACGGTGGTGGCGGACAAGCCCGCGGTGGCCGCCGTGGACACGCCTCAGGACGCAGCGCTGCCGAGCGCGCCGGAAGAGATTCGCAAGCTGCTGTCAGACCCCGCCAACCCGGTTGTGCGCCTCGTGACTGGCAAGGGCGACATGCTCGTCGAGCTCTATGAAGACAAGGTCCCCAACACGGTCGCCAACCTGGTCGAACTCGCCGACAGCGGCTTCTACAAGGGGATGGGCTTCCACCGTATCATCCCCGGCTTCATGGCGCAGGGCGGTTGTCCGAACTCGAAGAAGGGCGCCTCGGGAGCGCCGGGCACAGGCGGACCGGGATACGCTTTTGCCGACGAGTTCAGCGACAGCCTCAGGCATACGGACCGCGGCATCCTCTCCATGGCCAATGCCGGCCCCAACACCAACGGCAGCCAGTTCTTCCTCTGCTTCGCCGCGGCGCCACACCTCGACGGCAAGCACTCGGTCTTCGGCAAGGTCGTCGCTGGGCAGCAGGTAATGGACCGTCTGGAGAAGATCGGCTCGAACTCAGGCCAGCCCAGCGAAGAGGTGCGTTTCACCATCGAGGTCGTGCTCAAGCGGGACCACCCCTACGCAGTCAAGAAGCTGTAGGCCCGAAAAAGGGAACGGCACCCGGGACGATCGTTCTGCTCGTCGGGGTGCCGTTTCGCATCTTGCGCCCGTCCGCTTGGAACGGGTTCTTTTCGGCGCTTACTTGGCGTCTTTGGCCGGCTCGACGGCCTTGGTGTCGGTCACCGGTACGGCGTAACCACAGCCCTTGTTGGCCGCGCCGCAGGTTTTGGCGGCGGGGCAGGTCTTGGCCTCGGCGGCCGGAGCGGTCTGTGCGGGGCAGGTCTTGGCCTCGGCGCCCGCCTTCGCGACCACGCACTTGCTCGCGTCGCCTTTGCAGGCGCCTTTGCAGCACCCTGCCTTGCACTCACCCGTACACTGGGCGGCAGGCTTGGCGGCATCCGCGGGCTGCCCAAGGGGACAAGCCACGCACTTCACCGCGGGTACCACCGCGGCCGGGGCGGCCGGGGCGGCTACCTTGGCAGCGTCGGCCTTGCCCTTGCAGCCGCAGGTGTCGCAGGCACTCACCCAGCTCGCCGACCATGACATGGCCGCCAGCACCGCCAGAACCATCGAGATCTTCTTCATCGTTCCAGTCCCTTTTTTCTTATGTCCGAGGCACCTATCCTCACACGCGGTTGACAATACCGTGAGGAACGTCCCAAAACATAACCTTGGATGGCTCGAACGCCCATGAGTTCCCGCCGCTTCAGTGAAAACCGTGCATCGGTCCTTCTCTCGCCAGGTGATTCCGGTGCCCGTCTTGCCGGGCCGCTGCGAGCGGCGCTATGGTATCCGCTTCCGCGTTGCCGACGGTGTGAGCAAGGAGATCCTGATGAACGTCCCGACGGAGGAGGCCCTGCTGGCGGCGATGCGGAGCGCGGCGCCGGCGGCGGGTCAGGCGGCTCTGTGGTGGCTGGGGCAGCACAGCTTCGTGCTGCGCTTAGGCACGGCCACGGTCTACATCGATCCCTATCTCACCGACAACCCAAGGCGCCGGGTGCGACCGCTCCTGGCGGCGGCGGCCGTGACCAATGCCGACCTCATCATCGGCACCCACGACCACAGCGACCACATCGACCGACCGGCCTGGCCGATCCTCGCCCAGGCCTCACCAAAGGCCGTCTTTGTCGTTCCCGAACTCGTGCGGACGCAACTGATCGCCGATCTCGGCCTCCCCGCGGCGCGGGTCCGCGGGTTGGACGACGGCGGGATGCTCGAGCTGTGCGGGCTGCGCCTCCACGGCCTGCCCGCGGCGCATGAGTTGCTCGAGCCAGACCCGATTACCGGTGGCTTCCGTTTCCTCGGCGTGGTCATCGAGGCCGAGGGCTGTGCCATCTATCACGCCGGGGATAGCTGTATCTACGAAGGCATGCAGGCGAGATTACGTGCCTTCCGGCTGGCCGCCGCGTTGCTACCCATCAACGGCCGGGACGCCGAGCGGCTGGCACGCAACTGCATCGGCAACATGACATTCCAGGAGGCGGCTGACCTCGCGGGGGCCATCCGTCCCGGCCTGACCGTGTGCGCCCATTTCGACATGTTCATGGGCAACCTGGAGGATCCCCGCAAGTTCGCCGACTACATGCGCGTCAAGTACCCCGACCTGGCCGCGCTCATCCCCGAGTACGGCACCCGTATCGACGTGCCGCCGGCTCCGGGCCACGGGGCGATTGTGCATGGACGTGCCTGAGACGCCGCGAAAGAATCGGGGTCGGTATAGGTTCCAGCCATGTTCCACGTCGTCCTTGTCGCTCCAGAGATTCCGCAGAATACCGGCACCATCGGGCGGCTGTGTGTCTGCACCGACGCACGGCTACACCTCGTCCGGCCTCTCGCCTTCTCCCTCGACGAGGCTCGCATCCGCCGCGCCGGGCTGGACTACTGGCCGCACCTCGATCTCCAGGTCCACGACTCCTGGGATGACTTCCTGGCCACGGCTTGCCCGCCGCGGCTGTTCTTCTGCACCACGAAGACGGCGCGCAGCTTCTATGAGGTGCGCTTTGCGCCCGGTGATGCGCTGGTGTTTGGAAATGAGACCAGCGGCCTGCCGCCGGCCTTTTACGAGCGCTACCGGGACGACTTGGTGACCATTCCCATGCCCGGCCGGCACGCCCGTAGCCACAATCTGGCCAATGCCGTTTCCATCGTGCTCTACGAAGCCTTGCGCCAGGAGCTCTGGACGCCGCCTTAAAACCGCGCTGCCCGCGCGACCTGGCGCCGTTCGCCGGGGGTAGCGCAGCCGACGCGGTGGGGTCACGGGCGTGAGGCTGGGGTGGCGCAGGCTGACACGAACCAGGAGAGCCGCATGTTACGCCAAGCGTTCTCAGTTGCCGTGCTTGGGCTCATGGCATTCGCCCCGCCAACCCGGGCGACCGAACTGGCCATTACCGACTTCGGCGCCGTCCCCAATGACGACCAGGATGATGCCGCCGCCATCAACCGCGCCGTGGCGAAGGCTCAACCCGGCGACACGATCACCATCCCGGAGGGCAGGTTCCTCCTCGCCGCTGCCATTGTGCTCAAGACCGGAATGACGCTGAGAGGCGCAGGGCAGGGCGTGACGCATCTGGTTCACGACGGCAAGACGCCGCACTGCCTGATTCGGATGCAGGACGCGGAGAATGTCGAAGTCACGGGCATGCTCCTGGACGGCGCCAACAGCCCCCAGGCGCAGCAGGGTATCGTCGGACCCAAGTGCAAAGCCCTACGGCTGCACCACCTGACCATCCAGAACTTTGTCGACACCGGCGGGTTTGGGCCGCACGCGATCCTCTGTTCCGGCACGTCGGACTCCAGCATCAGCGACAACACGATCCTGAACCTGGCGCCCGAGGACGAGTGGGGCGCCGGGATACGTATGAGCGAGAGCTGCTCAGGGAATCGCATCCTGCGCAACACCATCCATAACACCGGCCGCGGCGGCATCTTCACCAACAACGGCGCCACCGATATGGTTATCAGCGAGAACGTCATCACCGGCTCGCACGGCATCGCCTTTGCCATCGAGGTTCACAGCGGCAGCGTCCGGACCGTGGTGGAGGACAACCGCGTCGACCACGGCCTCAGTATCGTCAGCGCGAACTGTGCGCTCAGGCGCAATCTCGTGGTGGACCCGACCGGCACCTGGGCCGCCTATGGTATCGAGGGCGGCGGGGGTCCGGACGGTATCGTGACCGGCAACGTCATCGGCGAGGGCCAGGAGCAGGGGATCTCGCTGTCGGGCGCGTCCCGTTACATGCTGTGGGCGCGAAACAGCTTCACGAACTGCAGCCAATGGGGGATGCAGATGCAGGGGCCGGCCTTGAACAACACCATCCGCTGCCTCTACTTCTACGACAACACGTTCAGCCAGACGAAGAGAGGGCACCCCTCGGCCCGGTACCCCGGTCACGACGGCCACGCGATTCGGTTTAACAACCATACCGAGCAGGTCGTGTTCGACGGTAACCGGATCACCGACAACGCGGGATTCGGTATCCAGCTCACCTCCGGCGAAGGGGTCAACCACATCTGCTTCATCAACAACATCATCACCAACAACGCCCTGGGCTCGATCAACCATTACCCCGAGGTTCCAGTGATCTGGGAAGGGAATCTGGTTTCCGGCAATGGCGTCAACACGCAGCTCCAGACCCAAGGCTTCCCCGGCGAGCCCCCGGTTGCCTCGTTTTCCTGCCCTGACACGGCGCGGGTCGGGGTTCCTGTCCAGTTCCAGAATACCTCGACGGCGCCGGGCAGCGAGATCGAGCATGTCCTTTGGGACTTCGACGCAGGGGTCCCCGCCACCGACTCGAACCCCGTCACCACCTACGAGCGTCCCGGCGCGTACCGCGTCAGCCTCATCGTCTGGAACCAGGACGGCCGCGGCTGCCGTCCCGCCGAGAAGGTCATCCACGTGTCTGCCGGGTCGAACTGACCCCAACGGCCCGCCAGGCCCGAACCAACTCCATGCGGCTCAGCGCGGCGTGATCTTGAAGGAAGAAGGTGCCCAGATGAAGCGGATTTGCGTCAACTGCGGCTCGAGCCCGGGCTATGACCCCTGTTACATAGCCATGGCCCGGCGCCTTGGGCAGGCCTTGGCTGACCGGCAGTGGGAGCTGGTCTACGGCGGGGCTGAGGTGGGCCTGATGGGCGCCCTGGCGGACGCGGTCCTGCACGGCGGCGGGGTGGCCCGGGGGATCATCCCCCAGGCGCTGGCGCAGAAGGTGTCGCACCGCGGGCTGACGGAGCTTCGCGTGGTCGGCTCCATGCATGAGCGCAAGACGCTGATGTTCGATCTCTCAGACGCTTTCATCGCTCTGCCGGGCGGCTTCGGCACCCTTGAAGAGATCACCGAGCTCCTGACCTGGGCCCAAATTGGCTTGCACGAAAAGCCCTGCGGCCTGATCAACGTCAAGGGCTACTTCGACCACCTGCTCCGCTTCCTCGACCACGCTGTCGCCAGCGGCTTCATGAAGCGGGAGCACCGCGAGATGCTGCTGGTTTCGGAGGAGCCGGAGGACCTGCTGAACCGGATGGCAACCTACCGAGCCCCAACCGTCGAGAAGTGGGTGGGCGTCACGATCAGGACCTGAAGACGGCTGGCGGCGCCCGATGGACCTCACCCACGTCAGAGTCGAGGCGGCAGAGCAGAGCCGGAACAGGAGAGCCGAACATCGCAGACAAGAAGCAGGCGCGGCGGCACGCCGGACCGCGAGCGCGGCATCTGCGGGCTGTTCCAATTGTCGGCGCCGACCCAGCCAGAATACCTGCTCCTCCTGCGCGGCCTGGACGTCTCGAAGCGCTACCGCGTCACCTGGGACACCTCCGGACAGACCTGCGAGATCGACGGATTTACCCTGATGAAACAGGGTATCACGGTGCCTCTCGAGGGCACCCTGACCTCGGAATTGCTGCTGTTTGAGGCGATTGACGAGCCGCGCATGGACTCGCGCTGAGGCAGCGTGGCGTTGGGGAGGAGAAGATGACCAGACATCGAAAGGTCCTGGCCGGCATCATGGATGACGTTGTTGCCTTCGATACGACGACCTGTGTCGGCACAAGAAGGACCCGTCCTATCCTCGTCTGGACCGCTGGCGAACATGAAGAGGCGATTCCACCGCACCGGGAGATCCACGAGGACCTCGCGCGAGCCATTCTGCGACGAACCAGGAAGCAGAGGTAGGCATGCGACTCAGAGGACGATTCTACCGGAGCGGCAGGTTCTGGTTGGCCGAGATTCCGCTCCTTGACGCGATGACCCAAGGCCGCACGCATCAGGAGTTGTTCGATAGGGTCGTCGACCTCGTCGAGACGCTGGCAGACCGGCCAGGCTTCTCGGCTCAAGGGCATCCCGGCAGGAACGGCGAGTTTGAGCGCTTTGCCACAGATCTGGTGCTGGCCGAGAGTCAGACCGGTTACGCGGCGCAGCCCCAAGTCCGCAGCGGCAGATCGGCTCGCCCGGAGTGACCAGCCTACCCGCACCCGACGGTGCGAAGGTCCTCCCTTCCGGCGAACTCGTCGCACTCAACCGCCACGTTGGTACCGCGGCAGATTGTGGCCGTCGATGCCAGCCCTATGGACTGCGGCGGCAGAGACTCGCCGCGGCGAGGCGTCGACGCCGCTTTGCCTGAGACGCATCGGCCCGGCGGCACGTCAGCGAGCAGCCGCTCCGGTGGAGTGGCTTTGCGCGGCCCCATTTTCACGCGCTTTGGGAATGGCGTGTCACGTACTTACGAAGCACACCATCCATTCGCGATTGCCAGCCCTCGCCCGTGGACTTGAAGTAGGCAACGACCTCAGGGCTGTAGCGCACAGACACGAGCAGCTTCTTCTTCTCGGATTTCGGTCGCCCCCGCAGGGCTCGGATCGGGACCATGGCCTTCAACTGCTTCGGCGTGAGTGGCTGTGCGTCAGGGTCATTTCTGGCGGCCGCAGTAATGGCTTTGTCCTCTTCTACAGTAGGCAGGAGAACCGTGGGACGCTTAGAGATTCTCGACATAGTACTTCACCTCACGACGGTTGGCGCGGCGCAGGCTGATGATCCTTCGCACTTCGCCACGATCTACGAATGCCACGTAGTACAAGATCCTGGTTCCCGGAGCGAGGGCGATCATTCGCGCCTCACCGTACTCGAACCGTTCATCAACCCACGCCAGCGCGGCTTCCCAGTCGAGCACCCCTGCAATGGACGGGACACGCCATGCTTCGTTAGGTTTGCCGCGTCCTTGGCTGGATCGAACTCGATTCGCATGCTTTACTGTAGCTACAACAAAGGGAACAGTCAACGGTTTCCGCAGCGATGCATCGCACGGCCGTGGTCGGGCTTCGCGACAACCGGCTGCCGCTGCCTGGCCGCCAGGCACGGCTCCGAGCCGCACGCCTTCACCGATCTCCATTTCCCGACCTGTGCAATAAGGGTGGGCCGTGGTATTCAGCCCCAAGGGGGCGTTTCGGGCGCCAGGGCAACGCCCTGGGTACCCGTCCACAGCGAAGATTGAGCCCTGAAGGGGCGGACCATGCGACCTCGGTGCGAAGGTAGGGTAGATGGCTCGCCCCTACAGGGCTCAAACCC
>CAIZKT010000515.1:0-5150 GCA_903933565.1 uncultured Victivallales bacterium
CCGTCAGTTTATGGTGCGCGCACCATAAACTGACCTGCGCCCGACCCCAGGGATCAGAGTTGATCTCTCGACGATCATGGGTATAGTGAGTTTGTCGCTCCTGCCAAGGGGGAGTAGCCGGGCTGGTGACAGGCCAGTCCCGGGCAGGCCAACAACACGCGCGGGACCGTTCTCGTGCTGGTCTGTCCGACCGGACATCGGTCCGGGGGTCAGACTCTTGGTTGTGCGTGGAAACGTGCAGCTAAGAGGTGTCGCCCGATGCGTAAGCCCTGGCAGTCGACCCCCGCGGAAATCGCCGCCACCCTCGCCTCTGATCCCACCGCCGGCCTGAGTTCCGCCGCAGCACAGCAGGCCCAGCGCACGCACGGCCCGAACCGCTTGCAGGAGACCGCCGGGAACTCGGCGCTGCAGGTCTTCCTCGGGCAGTTCAAGAACGTCATCATCTGGGTCCTCATCGGCGCCGCCCTGGTGGCCGGACTCCTGGGCGAATGGGTCGACACCCTCGCCATCGCTGCCATTGTGCTGCTCAACACCGTCCTCGGTTTCATCCAGGAGTTCCGTGCTGAAAAGGCGCTGGCGGCCCTGCGAAAACTCTCACAGCCATTCGCCAAAGTGTTGCGCGACGGAGAGTTGCAGCAGATATCCGCCGAGGAGATCGTGCCTGGCGATCTGGTGGAACTGGAAGCTGGCGACCATGTGCCGGCGGACGGGAGGCTGGTCCAGCGCACCGCCAACTTCGCGGTTCAGGAGGCGAGCCTGACCGGCGAATCCACCGCCGTCGCCAAGCACGCCGAGTCGATCCCGGCCGAAACCCTGGCGATTGCCGAACGTCGGAACATGCTGTTTACGGGTACGGCTGTGGTGGCGGGGCGAGCGCGATACCTGGTGACGACGACCGGTATGGACACCGAACTGGGTCACATCGCCGGGATGATCCAGGCGATCGAGGCGGAGGCGACGCCGCTGCAGAAGCGGCTCGACGCTTTCGGTAAACAGATTGTCAAGATCTGCTTTGTGTTGGTACTGCTGGTCTTTGCCCTGCAACTGCTGCACAACCGCGACCGTCTCGGGGTCGCGCTCCTGGTGGAGACCTTCATGTCGGCCGTGAGCCTGGCGGTCGCAGCCATCCCTGAGGGCCTGCCTGCCGTGGTGACCATCGCCCTCGCCCTGGGCGTGCAGCGCATGGTCAAGCGGCACGCGCTGATCCGTAAGCTGCCCTCGGTCGAGACTCTGGGCTGCGCCACGGTCATCTGCTCGGACAAGACCGGGACGCTAACTCGGAACGAGATGACCGTACTGGAGATCCTTGCCGCCGAGGCGTGCTATGAGGTCAGCGGCACCGGCTACGCCGCAGTTGGCGGCTTTGCTAGCGGAGGGCGGCCGGTGAGCCCCGACGCCCACCCGGCTCTGCTCGAGGTCCTGCGCGGTGGCGTGCTCTGCAACGGCGCGGCGCTGCGCCAGGAAGAGGGCGTCTGGAAGGTCGCGGGCGACCCCACCGAGGGCGCGTTGCTGACCGTCGCGGCGAAGGCTGGGTTGTGGAAGCATGAGTTGGAGGCGGCGCAGCCGCTGGTCGAGGAACTGCCCTTTGACAGCGAGCGTAAGTGCATGTCCATGCTGCGCCGCGAGCCAGGCGGAGGGCACAGGCTCTACGCCAAGGGCGCTCCGGACGTCATCCTGCTGCGCTGCACACACATCGCCCATTCGACGGGGTTTCGCCCGATCACCGCCGCAGATTGCGAGGCCATTCTGGCCGCCAACGCCCGCATGGCCGGGTCCGCGTTGAGGGTCCTGGCCACCGCTACCCGGCCGTTCGCCCCGGCGGCCGCCCTACCGAGCGCCGAGGCGTTGGAGCAGGAGCTCACGTTCACCGGCCTGCTGGCGATGATGGACCCGCCGCGCGCCGAGGCCCGGACGGCCGTGAGCCTCTGCCACCGCGCCGGCATCCGTACCGTGATGATCACCGGCGACCACAAGAACACCGCGGTTGCCGTCGGCCGCGACATCGGCCTTGCCGACGACAACACCCTGGCGCTCAACGGCGACGAGCTTGACCAGCTCAGCGACGCGGACCTGGATGGGCGCGTCGACAAGGTCACGGTCTATGCCCGCGTCTCGCCGGAGCACAAGCTGCGTATCGTCCGGGCCTGGCGCCGCCGCGGGCAGATCGTCGCTATGACCGGCGATGGCGTGAACGATGCCCCGGCGGTCAAAGAGGCTGATATCGGCATCGCCATGGGCATCACCGGCACCGACGTCACCAAAGAGGTCTCGGATATGGTCGTGACCGACGACAACTTCGCCTCCGTCGTCGCCGCCGTTGAGGAAGGTCGAGGCATTTACGACAACATCCGCAAGTTTGTCCACTATCTGCTCTCCTGCAACGCCGGTGAGATCATGATGATGTTCCTGGCGGCGCTGGTCGGTATGCCGGTGCCGCTGCTGCCGGTGCACATTTTGTGGATCAACCTGGTCTCGGACGGTCTGCCGGCGCTGGCGCTAGGGGTGGACCCGGTATCGAAGGGAGTCATGGACCGGCCGCCGCGGCCGCCGCAGGCGCCCGTCGTCAGCCGCCAGGACCTGCGGCTGATGCTGTTTCAGGGCGCCATCATCGCCCTGCTGAGTCTGGCGGCGTTTGGCTACGGCTACTGCCTGCAGGGCCGCCACAGCCTGGGCGCGTTCCTCCAGGCGCTGGTCACCCTCGACGGCGCCCTGCTGCGCGCTCTGCTCGCCGTCCCCCCCGAGGTCCGGGAGCAGGTCCTGGCCCATGGCCGCACCATGGGCTTCTTCGTGCTTGCTGCCAGCCAGGACTTCCATGCCTACAACTGCCGCAGCCAGACGGAGTCGCTATTCCGGCTGGGGCTGTTCAGCAACCTGAAGCTGGTCGCCGCCACCCTGGTCACCCTGTGCCTCAATTTGACCCTGCTGCACGTGCCCTGGGTGCGCGGCATCATGCATCTTGACCCGCTCACGATGACAGAACTGGCCGCGCTGTTCCTCTGGGCCTCCGGCGTCTTCTGGGCCATGGAAGCCTGTAAGTTGTGGGGCCGTATGCGCCGACGTGGGGAGCCAGTATGGGCTTGACTGAGGTGGCCATCATCACGGTCATGCTGGTGATGAACGGCTTCTTTGCGGCGTATGAGCTGGCACTGGCGTCTGCGAGTCTGGGTAGACTCCGGATTCTGGCTGAGCGTAAAGAGCCCGGCGCGGCGGCGGCGCTTGCCATGAAGAACCGCATGGAGGCGAGCCTGGCGGTGGTCCAGATTGGCATCACGCTGGTCGGAGCGGTCGCCGCAGCAACCGGCGGTGCAGGGGCAGCGAAAAGCCTGGTCCCCTGGCTCCAGGCAGGACTGGGTGTGTCCCAGGAGTGGGCCGATGTTCTGTCCATCGTCTTGGTCGTCCTACCACTATCGGCCATCACGATTATTGCCGGAGAGCTTGTTCCGAAGAGCGTGGCGATCCGGCATAGCGAGTGGGTATGCCTGAGGCTCAGCCCTGTCATGCGAGTCTTCGCGCTGGTCGTGTATCCCGCGATGCTGGCTTGCGAGTGGGTCACCCAGGCGCTGGTGCGAGGCTTTGAGCGCGCCATGCCGGCCAACGCGGGCACCCCATATGAACTGGGTCTGGCCGAACTGCAGGCACAAGCTCGCGCCCTGCGCGCCAGTCGGATCATCGGCGCCGATCAGGAGCGCATCATCATGGGCAGCAGCGCCCTGGCCAGAGTCAAGGCCGCAGACATCCTCGTCCCCGCCGAGGACATTGTCATGCTGAATGCGTCGGGATCCCTGGCCGAGTACTTCGTCGCTATCCACCTGGACGGGTACACTCGGTTCCCGGTGACCGAGACGCCTGGCGACCCGCAGGGAATCATCGGCTATGTGAACATTAAGGACATCTTCTTCCTGGCACAGTCTTCCCCCGAGGCCTCCTCGATGCGCCGGATCCTCAGGCCGCTGATGGAGGTGGCTCCGGATGCGACTATCGGACAGGTCTTCAGTCAGATGATGCGGGAGCATGTGCATCTGGTCTCCGTGCGTGACTCGGGCGGGAGCATTCGTGGTATCATTACCTTGGAGGACATCCTGGAAGAGATTGTCGGCGACATCCAGGACGAGTACGACCGGTTGCCCCGCCGCATAGCCCCCGCCGGGCAAGGCTGGATTGTGGGCGGCGCTGCAACTCTTGGCCAACTGAACGACGCGACGGGCAGCCCGCCCGGACTGGCGTCCGTGGACCCTGCGTTGACCTTCGCCGAATGGCTGGCGCTCACTACGACAGGACTGAAAGGAGGCGATGTGGTCAACGCCGGGGGCCTGCGGATTCTGGTCCGGAAGATCCACCGAAAGAGGGTAATGGACGCCATGGTGTCCATCGGACCTCCAGCATGACCGTCAACTCAGGAGTGGTAAGAAATGGAAGCCATCAAACAGATCGTGGACTACTTTCTGCACCTTGACCGGTATCTGGCACAGGTTATCGATGCCTGCGGTCTGTGGACCTACGGGATCCTCTTCGCCATCATCTTCTGCGAAACCGGGTTGGTGGTGTTGCCCTTTCTGCCCGGTGATTCACTGCTCTTCGCCGCCGGCGCCCTCACTGCCACCACCTCGCTGCAGATCGGCTGGATGCTGGGCTTGTTGATCGTCGCGGCGGTGGTGGGGGATGCCGTGAACTATGCGATCGGGTACTATGCTGGCCAGAAGATCATCCAGAGCGGCACGCGCCTGGTCCGGAAGGAACACCTCGCGCGGACCCATGAGTTCTTTGCCAAGCACGGTAAGATGACCATCATTTTGGCGCGGTTCGTGCCCATCATCCGCACTTTTGCCCCCTTTGTGGCCGGCTTGGGCAAGATGACCTATGCGGAGTTCGCAGTCTATAACGTCACCGGCGGTGTCCTCTGGGTGTCGCTGTTTGTCTTGTGCGGCCGGATCTTCGGGCAGAATCCGTACGTCAAGGAGCATTTCTCGATCGTCATTCTGGTGATCATCGTCCTCTCGGTGCTGCCGATTGCCTATGAGGTCATGCGGCAGTGGCTGGCTTCACGGAAGGCCACGCCGACAGACCCCTGAGCCACCCGAGACGTAGGCGGCGAGCCGCTTCCAGCCGAGCCTGGCGGGCGCAGGTCAGTTCCGTAGGTGGTGACACCTCAG
>CAIZKT010000516.1:0-2961 GCA_903933565.1 uncultured Victivallales bacterium
AACAAGGCGTTTTTTCCACCGGAAAGGTACACCCCCTTTTTCCACACGGAAACCCGGTATGCTCACGACAAAGTGACACTATTCGACTGCCTGCCAATCACTTGCAAGGCAAACGGCTGATCGGCGGATCAAGAAGTCTGTAGTCAGGGAAGGTGAAGCACTGGAGCGCGTCACCTGGTCGGATCGCGGTGGACACAAACGCAAGGATCGGGCGCTTGGTCACGCGGGAGCAGATAAGCTACCTTGGCAGCCCGCCGAGCTTGCGGATCAGTTCCTTGGGGGAACGCCAGCGCATCCACCACTTGTTGATCTGGTCGGCGTGGGCAGACTCGCCCTCGTGCTCCTCTCCAGCACGTTTATGAAGATCAGGCAACACCTTCTACCGCAGCCAGTTGAAGGCGCCGCTGAACTCCTGTGCCGCCAGCATGTCACGGTCTTCAAGGTCGATGACGTAACGTGACGGGATGCCGTCAGCGCTCAGCAACTCGCGCCCGATGAGGTACGGATGCACGACCTCGCCGGACGGTGGATCCGCCGTACGCATGGCTGCAGCTTGTGCGGGCGTGAGGAGGAACCCGTCATGGCCGGGTGTTACTCCCTGGCAGACAAGAAGCTCATCTTGCCCGTAGCGGAGGTGTTGGGCCCCGCTCACATCCGAAAGCCATCCGACAGCGCCGAGTTGATGTGGGCACACTCGCGCACATCGAGGTGGCACTCCTTGGCGGCGGCGCCGGTGCCGGGCTTACGGCGGGGGGCGGCGAGCGCCGCCTCGGTCTTGAACCAGAGCCGACGTGTAGCGGGCAGCAGGGCCGGGTCCTGGGTTTTGACCCAGTTGACGACGGAGAGGTGGACGTTGGCCTCGCCCGACCAGGGCTGGTTCTCCACCGCGTCGAGGATGGTGCCATCCTTGACGATGGGGTGAAATGCGCTCCGAGGGCATGCCGCTCGCCGCCGTCCATGGAGTGCTGGAAGAGGGTGCCGAAAATCTCGGGCTGCACCTTGGACGCTAGGCCTGGCGGTAGTGCTTCTGCAGGTCCGCGCCGCGCCGCTTCATCTCGATCAGCACCACCGGCTTCCAGACGTAGTCGGCGAAGGCCATGCCGCCGCCATCCTCAGCGGCCTGGCGGATGCGGAACTCGGGGGTGCCACCCACGTCCAGGCAGCCGGGCTGGCCAAAGGCCTGGAACAGCCGGTCGAGGAAAATATGCGCCTGCCCCTTCTCATCACCGGTGATGTGGGCCTGCGCCCAGGACACGAAATCGGTGAGTGACGGACGGTTCATGCGCAGCCCTTTCGCCGACCTCCCGGATGCCGGGCCTACTCTACCGGCGGGTACCTGGCGCGCAAGGTCTTGCAGACGGCTGGTACTGGGGATAGCGCCGCTTCCAGCCGTGCGCAGTACCCCAATGCCGTTAAGTTTCGACGATTCTGCCGTCGGGGTCCAAACGAGCGCCGCCCTGCTGGCCGCCGTCCGTCAGGCCGTGTGACTCAGCCAGTTCGAACGCCCCAAATGGAGGTGAGAAGTGAGAATTCTACTTTTTGTCGGTATTGTTCTCCTGGGTGGCCTGGCCGGTTTCGGCTGGGCGAAGTTGGTCGGCTGTCCAGACGGTGGCTGTCCGCTGACCGCCACGCCGCGGCGTGGGGCCGTGTTCGGTCTCATCTTCGGCCTGTTGGCTGCACTCAGCGTCATCTCCCGAGCGGGTGCCGCCGCCGATGCGGGGACCGCGGAGAGCACTGCCATTCTCCATCCCAAGGACGCTGCGGAGTTCGCGGCCCTGGTCGGGGCGGAGAACGGCAGGCCCGTACTGGTTGACTTCTACGCCGATTGGTGCGGACCTTGTCGGCAACTTGCGCCGACCGTGGCCGCGTTTGCAGAAGCCCACCGGGACGCTGTGGGCGTCGTCAAGGTCAATGTGGACACCCATCAGGACCTCGCCCAGAAGTATGGTATCACGAGCATTCCCGCGCTCTGCCTGTTCCGTGCGGGGAAGCTCGTGAAGCAGAGCGTCGGAGCAATGAGTTCTGAGCAGCCAGGGATGTCTGTTGCGCCTGTGCTGGACCGGTCACTCCGTCGGCCCTACCAAGGTATGCCGCAGCGCCGTCGACGAGTGGGTTGCCGTGAGTTCCTGCGGGGGCCGGCCACTCAGGCGAGAGGCCAGATGGTCGCGGCCAAGGATGAGTGCGTCCGCCAACGCATCTTGCCGGAGACCTCGGGTCTCACGATCGCTGACCAGCCCACAGATCTGATGAAGACCAGGTGGTGATAGCGGCGAGGATTCCGAAGCGTCGCCGGGTCGGTGTTTTTCTGTGGTACACAGCAGAGATGATGGGTGACGGCGTGATTCCTGGCTGCGTGGACTGGCCGATGGAGTGCGATCGCGGCTTGTGGCTGATGGTGGCTTTTTTCAGCTTGACCAGTACGAAAACAAGGGAATCGTTAGGGACAGTTTGGGATCATCGTTATGATCTTAACTGCATGTTTAGTAGCTAGTTACGCGAGGCGGGACTCGAACCCGCACGGGTTGCCCCACTGGAACCTAAATCCAGCGCGTCTGCCAATTCCGCCACTCGCGTAGAGGTGGACAGGCCTGAGGCTCAAATGTACCGCGGCAGGGCAGGGCGGTCCCATGCCGCGCCAGGCGGGTGGGCATGACGCAGTCGAACATGTCGACGCCCCGGGCGACGGCCTCGATGATCTGCCGCGGAGTCCCCACCCCCATCAGATCGCGGGGTTTCTCCTCGGGAAGCAGCGGCGTTGTCCAGTCCAGGCACTCGAACATGGCCTCCTCCGGCTCGCCGACGCTGAGTCCGCCGATGGCGTAACCGTCGAAGGCGAGAGTCTTTAAATATTCGGCCGACCGTTCGCGCAGGTCGCGGTAGACCGAGCCTTGGACAATGCCAAACATCTTCTGGTGCGGTTCGAGCGGCTGATCCCGGGAGGACGCCTCCCATCGATGGGTG
>CAIZKT010000517.1:0-4822 GCA_903933565.1 uncultured Victivallales bacterium
GGGCGCAGGTCAGTTCCGTAGGTGGTGACTACTCAGGTCCTGGGGTTCAGGAAACGGCGAGACGGCGAGACGGGGAAACGGCGACTGGAGGAGACGGACAGGGAGACTGGCGGAGAGGAAAACAGGGTTCAGGGTCAGCCAAGCCCCCGGCTGGTGCCGGACCTACCGGAAGCGGTTCTGGCAGTGGATGCGCGAATTTCGGCTGGGCCGCAAGCGGCTTCTGGACACCCTGCTGGCCGCGACCTATTTTAGCCACGGCGTTTGTACTGTCGTGTCGTCCAACGCCTGCGGCTATAGCATCTTTGGGTGTTTCGACGTGATCATCCCCGAGTCAGGCGCCAGGCGGCGCGAGACTGGCTTGGCCGGGGACCCCAGACAGGAGTCATGACCATGAGACGAGGCCTTGTGAGCCGGACGGTTCTGGCGTGCGCCCTAGCCGCCGCCGGACTGGGGTCGGCGCAGACCGTCGACCTGCGCTTGTCCAAGAAGCTGATCGCCACGGGCTGGGACAAGCCGGACCAACTCGGCCTCAAAGAGCAGGTTCGGGTCATGGAAACCCAGCCCTTCGACGGCATCATGATCACCGTCACCGGCAAACGTGACGACGGCAAGCCCTGCCTGTTGCGGGGGACGCATTCGGCGGAGCCCTGGCAGCGTGCCTGGTTCGAGGCGGCCATCGCGGACCTCAAGAGCGTCCGTTTCGAGCGTTTCACCGACAACTTCATCACCATCGGCGCCAACCCTGGCAACGTGGACTGGTTTGACGAGGCGGGCTGGGCGGCCGTGATCGAGCACTGGGCTACGGCGGCCTGGATCGCCAAGCAGGCCGGCTTCAAGGGCTTCCTCTTTGACCCGGAAGCCTATACCAAGCCTTACTCGCAGTTCGACTATGCGGCGCAACCGCAGACGAGCCAGCATAGTTTCAACGAGTACTACGCCAAAGCGCGGGAGCGCGGCCGACAGGTCATCGCGGCCGTGGCAAAGGAGTTCCCCGAGGCGGTGGTCTACTGCTACTTCATGAACAGCATCAACGCCCCCGCCGCCGGGCACGCTGACCCGCGGCCGGTGCTTGCCGGTATGGGCTACGGGCTCTTTCCCGCCTTCATCGACGGCTGGCTCGATGCGGCGCCGCCCGCCATGACCTTCGTTGACGGCTGCGAGAACGCCTACCTGTTCAACCAGGACATGCAGTACGTCCGCGCCGCACTCAACATCAAGGGTGCCTGCCAGGAACTTGTGTCACCCGAGAACCGGGCCAAGTACCGCGCCCAGGTCCAGGTCAGCTACGGCATCTACCTCGACGCCTACTGGAACGAGCCCCCCTCAACCTGGCGCCTGCAATGTGACGGGATACCGCCGGTGCGTAAGTTGTTCGAGAATGTGCGTGCCGCCCTGCAGGCCTGCGACGGCTACACCTGGGTCTACGGCGAGCGTTTCCGCTGGTGGCCAACGCCTAACGGCGGCGTCCAGCCGCAGAGCTGGCCCGAGGCTCTGCCCGGTTGCGCTGAGGCGCTACGGTTAGCCCGCGACCCGGGCCGCTTTGCCGCCGACCAGGTTGAACGCCTGCGCCTGGCAGGCACCCTGGTGAACCTGGCCCGCAACGGCGACTTCCAAAGCGAGCGCGTGCCGGATTCGGCCAGCAGCCCGGCGGCCGACTGGAAGACCGGCGGGGCCCCGGCCGGCTGGAGTACCTGGCAGACCGCGGCCGACAAAGGCGTCTTCTCCTGGGACCGCGAAACCGGCGCCGCCGCGGTCGGCTCGGCCAAAGCCGTCGGCGTTGCCGGCAGCGGCTGCTTCATCCAGAAGTATGAGGCCAAGCCCGGCGATACCTTCCTGGTGCGCGCCAAGGTCAAGCTGGCGGGCAATTCCAATGCGCACCTCCGCTTGCGCTGGCAAACGGACAAGGGCCTGTGGACGCGGGACAACGAGGACGTACTCGCGGCCCCAGGCGCGGCGGGTCCTGAGAGCTGGCGCTCGATCGAGGCGGTGGCCATGGTGCCGCCCGAGGTCGGCGCCCTGGTCCTGCTCTTGGGTATGGCCACGCAACGGAGCCCTGAAGACGCCGTCTGGTTCGACGAGGTCGAGGTTTTCAAGCTGGCCGGCGACGACCTGTTCACGGCTCCGCCGCAGCGCTTTGCCAAACCCTGACAGCGCTGGCTTAGTGCCGCGGATGAGCCGGAATAGCAGGTGTGATCAGCAATCCGTGACCCAACCACCCACATACCGCCCCACCCACTGCCGCGGAGACTCGCCATGGAGCCCCTACACCTCACGGTTTGTGACCTGACCGGCATGGGCGGTTCCCGCCCGGTGACGGGTGGGGTGCCCTTACCCCAGGGCGCGGCGCCGGCCGCGACGGACTTCGCTCTGGCCACGGCGGACGGTCAGCCGGTAGCGCTGCAAACGCAGATTCTGGCCCGCTGGAAGGACGGCAGTGCGCGCTGGGTCCTGTTGGATTTCGCCGGTGTGATACCGGCCGCTGGCCGGGCTGAGTTTGTCTTGACCGCCGACCGAGTGCCGGGTCCTGCTGCCAGCTTCAACGGCGTGGCTATCACCGCCTGCTCCGAGCGGGGCGTTCTGGCCCTCGGCGACGAGTTGCGGGTGGCGCTGGAGCTGACCTTGGACAGCGGGGAGAGCGGTGCTGCGGTGGCCACGACGGTGGCGCTCGAGTGCGCCGGTCCCCTGCGGCGGACGCTGGCGCTGCGCGGCGACTTCCTGACGCCGTCCGGACGGCGCGTCTTCCAGTTCCGGCTGCGTGCCTCGGCCTACACCGGCTCCTCGCGCGTCCGCCTTGAGCCGTTGATCCTGATCGACGCGGAGACCGGAGTCATTCAGAAGGTGCGCAGTCTCGACCTGGTGCTGCGGCCACGGGTTGCCCCGCAGGGGTGCCGCCTCGGCGGCACGCCGGGCTGGGCGGGAAGTCCGGCGGCCGGGGTACGTCTGTTCCAGCGCGACGATGAGACCAGCGAGTTACAGGGCGCGCCGGGGGTCGGCGGCAAAGCGCCCGGCTGGGCCGAGATGACGGTCGACGGTCGCCCCGTGGCGGTGGCAGTGCGTGACTTCTGGCAGCAGTGGCCCAAGAGCCTCGAGGCGAGCGCCGAGGGCCTGCGCGTAGGCTTGTTCCCGCATTTCACGGCGGGTGATTTCGACCACATGGAGCCCTGGTACAAGCACGGTTACCTATTCGAGGGGAATTGTTACCGTCTGCGCACGGGGCAGTCACGGCGCTGGGATCTATGGGTCGACATCGCCGGCTCCGGCGCGGACCTGGCCGCTCTGGCCAACGCTCCGGCTGTACTCTCCCCCGCTCCGGCCCAGGCCCTCGCCACCGGCGTCTGGGATGACATCGCGCCGGCCGGGGTGCCCGAGATGGCCGAGTACGACCCCTGGACCGCGAACCTCTACCAGGCCTACTGCGAGTCCATCCGTCACGAACGCGACTATGGCGCCATGAATTGGGGCGACTGGTTCGGCGAACGCCAGGTCAACTGGGGCAATCACGAGTACGACACCGTCAACCAGCTCCTCATCCAGTTTGCCCGTACCGGCGACCCGACCTACTTCCACAGTGCCGAGGCAGCGGCGCGGCACTCGGCCGAGGTCGATGTGGTACACCATGTCAACCCCGACCTGGCCGCACACTTCGCTGCCCATTGGTCGGTCAAGGGCTACCCGGCGCGGCCGGGAATGGTGCATGAACACAGCGTCGGCCACGTGGGCAGCTTCTACTCGGTTGAAACCGTGCGCAAGCTCTTTGTCGAGCACCGCATCGGCGATTCCGACCACCCCTACCTCTGCCTGGATCCCTTCAATCTCGGTCACATCTGGACTCAGGGCCTGGTGAAGTACTACTTCCTCAGCGGCGATGCCTTTGCCCGTGAGACGGTCGAGTGCATCGGCGACAATCTGGCCCGGCTGGTCGAAGATGGGGTCTACGATTTTGGCATCGAGGATCCCCACTTTGGCCGTGCTGCGGGCTGGCCACTGCTAGCCATGGCCGGCGCCTACGAACTGGATTTCGACGAGCGCTACCTCAAGGCCATGAGCAACCTGGCCGACCGGGCTTTGGCGCGGCAGGACCCGCACTGTGGTGGCTGGCTCTACCAGCTCTACCCGGGGCACTGCTACTGCACCACCCGCAAGCACGTCGGGATGGCAGGCTTTATCACGGCTATCCTGGTCAATGGCCTCAGTCGTTACGGCCAGCTCACCGGCGACGAGCGCATCCCACCGGCGGTGCAGCGTGCGGTGACCTTCCTCAACCACGATACCTGGATCGAGCCGCGCTGCGGCTGGCGCTACACCTCTTGTCCGGCGAGTGCGTTCACCGGCCAGTACGGCGTCACGGTGATGGCCTTGGTCAACGCGATTCGGCTGGCGGGTGACCCCGAGCACCTGCGCATCCTGCGGCTGGCCTGGCAGGCAAAGTTCGAAGCCCTCAAGAACGCGCCGCCGCCGGGGCCCGGCCAGGGCAAGGCCTACACCGGCACCATCTATGGCTGCCCCCGAAGCCGCCGGACTCCTGGCCAGCCGACGCGACGGCCAGTCCTGAGTGCGCACAGGGCAGTTTCCGGGTGGTCGGCACACTGGAGCCGACGGATACCGCGAACCCGCCCGGAACGGGCTGGGCATCGCGGGCTCCAGAGCCGGGGGAGATACCGCGAACCCGCCCGGAACGGGCGACGGCATCGCGGGCTCCAGGGAGACAAGCGGGGGCATGACCGTCGGGCGCAGGTCAGTACCCCCAGCCGCGGAAGTCGCGGGTTCGCCTCTGCCTCTTCAGCCCCGATGGGGTGTAATCCCTCAGCCCCTCGTCAGCCCC
>CAIZKT010000518.1:0-2343 GCA_903933565.1 uncultured Victivallales bacterium
AGGGCGTTGCCCTGGGCGCCCGAAACGCCCCCTTGGGGCTGAATACCACGGCCCATCCTTATTGCACAGGTCGCCTTTTTTCGCGGGGGGCTGCATTTCTTCACCGCTTCTCAGGGATTATCCTGTTTTCGGAGTTGAAAACGCTGGTTGCGCCCGTAGAATGAAGCCCGGTAATGCCTTCCCGGGTCTCCCTGATTCTCCCGGCTTGGCGCTTTGGGTGCAGCTTGCGCAAGGTGAGGCCGTTGATGAGCGAACACCAGGACGCTTGCCTTTTCTGGGTCCAGTTCGCACAAGCGCAGGTTGAGCTCTTGCGGCGCTGTATCGACGAGAACAAATGGTATCTCAGCCAGAGGGCCGGGTATGATGTCGGGCACCACGTAGCGGAGGCCGATTTCACCAGGAACCACGCGGACCGGGTCGCCGCCGAATTTCGGCAGGATTTCTGCCAAAAGCGTTGTACCGGCCGCGAGCTCTGTCGTGTCTCCGCCCTGGTTGACGACCTGAACCGCTTCTGGGCCGTAGCCAGCTTCAGGCAAGCGACGTCCAGTGGTCTCCCGTCCGCCGACGGCCTGCCGGGTTCGCCGGTCACGGCAGTTCCTCCCGAAGGCTAGCTTGGCGCCAAGGGGCTGAGACAGCCCAGCAGCCGCCGCAGGTCAGCCCGGCACACGCCCGCCGCCAGGCGGTAGACGACCCCTACCCGCAGTCTCTCCCGGAGGGTGACCTCCGCGGGCAGATTCTCCAGGAACTGCCGGAGGTTGTCAGCGCGGTCAGCCAGGCTCACCTCGACGTCAAAGCGTATCGCATCGGCATCGACCAGGCAGACTGGGCCACGCGCCGCACCAGGAGCACAGGCGACGATGTTGGTGGCCTTCATGTCCCGCGGGACGGTGCCCGCCGTGTGCAAGGCCGCGATCAGTCGCACGGCTGCCGCCAGCAGGTTCCGGCGGCTTGCCGCATCCGCCGTGCGCGCCGCCTCGTGGAGGTTGCTCGCACCCACGTCTTCGAGGATCAAGACGCCCCGGCGCCGCCCCTGCAACCAAGCATGGCAGCGGCAGACGCGAAAAACCTCCGGGCCGAGGCGGTAGTGGTTCAACCAACTGCGGCGGTCAGCCCGCCACACCCCCCATCCCGGCGCCAGAAATTCCTTGACCACGAAAGGACGCCCATCAACCAACACCCGCGAGAGGCGCCGCTTGCGGTCGCGCTTCAACAGGCGCTCTGCCGCGACGTTCGCTTCGTGCAGACGCAACGCCTCCTGTGCCGTCTGGAGGGGAAAAGGCGGCGACAGCCGCCAGCGCCCTTCGGCGGCGGCCACGGCCTCGCACAGGCTGCTGGACCGCAGCAGTCGAGCCCGCCGGCCGGGCCAGCGCCGGGCCGTATCGTGTCCGGCGCGGCGCAGAAACGCCCACCAGAGCGCCAGGGGCTCGGCAGCCCCCGGTAACTCTCCGCCGGCCGCCAGCAGCCGGCAGACTTCCCGCAGCTCGATGGACGGCGCCAACTGCGTGATCCAGCCCAGCGCCTCCCACGGGGCGAACCGGGCCCCGGCAGGCAACGGCCGGGCGCCTACCAGATCAATCAGGAAACACTCCACCGCCCCGCCTTGGTCACGCACCAGTAGATTGCCCGAATGCAGGTCGGGATGCCTTACCCGTGCGGCCACAAAAGTGCGGGCAAAGACGGCCAGCGCGGACAGTAACCGCCCGCGCCAGACACGGTCTGCCTGCGCCCGCCGCCACGCCTGCCGAAGATCCTCGCAACCGGCCAGTTCGACCGCCGCGAAAAGCGTCTCGGCGCCCCGCCGGGCGAACCCTACTGGCGGCGGCGCGGGCAGTCCCCGTTCCAGCGCCAACATTCCCGCCTCGTACTCCCGCTGCCCGGGATGCCGCCAGGCGGCCTTGACCCAGTCGACGAAACGTGGCGGCCGGTCGTGCTTGATGATCAGCCCCAGCGGGCCGGGCACGCGGTAGACCGTGCGCCGACGGTTCTGCTTCAGCACCTCCGCGGCAACCGCCCAGCGCCCCTCGGTCAGGAACTGGCGCAGCGCCTCCGACGCCGTCGGCGCGAAGTGCCAGCGGAACTGCTCCGGTGCCTGAAGTGGGAGTGGCATCATGCAATCAACCGTGACAAAGCTCGACCTCTGCCATGGGGATGGGCCGAGGTATTCAGCGCCCCCCTATTGCCCAGTCGCCCTTTTTTGCAACCTGTGCAATAAGGATGGGCCGAGGTATTCAGCCCCAAAGGGGCGTTTCGGGCGCCCAGGGCAACGCCCTGGGTACCCGTCCACAGCGAAGATTGAGCCCTGAAGGGGCGGACCATGCGACGTCGGCGTAAATGTAGGGCAGA
>CAIZKT010000519.1:0-6095 GCA_903933565.1 uncultured Victivallales bacterium
CGGATGATCCATGGTGGGTCCAGTTTTCACAAGATTTCCCGATCCGTCAATTCTAGACCGGGAAAAATGATGAGATCGGCGGCTGAAGTTGAACGAGGGATAGTGGCTCATAGGAGGGGAAGGGTGGAGCGCAGGCGTTCTGCAATGGCGATAAATTGCTGACTGATCGGGTTTTTCGGATCGAAATGGACAATGGGCGTGCCCCGGTAAGTGCCGGGAGCGCCTTGAGCGTCCAGAAACCTCTGCTCGCCGGAAGGCTCCAGGTTGCCTGGAGACCGGAAGGCCCCAGGACTGCCTGGAGAAGGTTCCGCGTTCTGTGTACCCGACTGTGGGTATGCACAACCCGGCCTTCTCTTCAGGGGTTCTGAGGAGCGGCCAAAGCAAAAGGCCGCTCGCCATGCCAAGTCTGCCCCCCCTCCGACTGCCCCTGGTCCGCTTGATGAAGCGCCGGGGCCTTTCCGCGAATGATCTCGCCGGACTGACCGGGCTTTGCCCTGGAACCATCTCGCGCCTGCGCACTGGTCGGCAGGCCCCTAACCGGGTGACGGTCGCTATCCTCACCGAAGCATTGCACTGCTCTGCCGCTGACCTCGGCCTGACGCCGACGGAAGGCGGTGCAGCATGAGGACGATTCCCGCCCCTATCTTGACCGCCGTAACCGGGATGCTCGCGCCGGGGTATCCACGCCTCACAGCGGTTTCGCTGGTCGAGGCCCTGGACGCTTACTTTTCCGCCGACCCCTACCGTCCGGTACCCATGCCCGAGGCCTTGACCAAGGCCGAGGTGTGCGCCGTCGGCAAGTGCAGCCTGGCGACGGTGAACCGCTGGCTGAAGCGCGGCGAGCTACCGAGCGTCAAGGTCGGTCGCGGTCGCCTCGTTCGCATCCCCCGCGCCGCCGTTGAAGCCTTGCTGGCCGGGCCGCAGCCGACCGGGGAGGCGTGACATGGCCGCTTCACTGGACATGCCAGAAGTTGAACATGTTCACCTTTCCCGACTGCGGACCCCGCCAGAGAACGATGCGGTGTATGGGAAGGTGGACCCCACGGACGCCGACGTACAGGCTCTGGCCGTCTCCATCCGCGAGCGTGGCATTCTGAACCCGCTGGTCGTTACGCCCGACGGCTATGTCATGGATGGCAACCGGCGTCTGGTCGCTGCCCGCCTCGCGGGTCTGGACACGGTTCCAGTTCGCGTCAAAAACGTGTCTCGTGGTGACCCTGAGTTCACGCGACTGCTGGTGGAGTCCAACCGCCAGAGAGTCAAGACCCTTGACCAGCGTTTCCGGGAAGCCATTGCAACCACCAGCCCGGAGGATGCATACCGGGAGCTGGTCGAGTACCGCCGCCAGGCCGCCACCGTCACCGTCTCTCAGATAGAGGCGTCGGCGTCCCGTGTTCGGAAAGCCATCGTCGGGAACCGCCCCATAGTCGAGGCCGCGTTGCGTGTCCTGACTGCCCAGCGTGAATACTGGCCGCTGTCGCTCCGGCAACTGCACTACCGCCTGCTGGCCGACCCGCCCCTGATTCACGCGAGCAAGGACACGCGCTACGCCAACGACGAGAGCAGCTATCGGACCCTCTCCAACGTCATTACCCGCGCCCGCCTGGCTGGGGACATCCCTATGCAGGCCCTGGACGATGAAACCCGCCCCTTCACGAGTTGGCGGACGTGGGCAGAGCCGGGAGCCTTCATGGCAGACGGCATGGAACAGCTATTCAGAGGGTACAGCCGCGACCTACTCCAGTCTCAGCCCTGCCACGTCGAGGTATGGGCAGAGAAGCTGACGGTGCAGAGTATCCTCAAACCAGCCTGCGCCGAGTTCACCATCCCCTTGACCATCGGTCGCGGCTTCGGAAGCCTGCCGGCGAAATATGACCTGTTCCGTCGGTTCCACCGTTCGGGTCGCGAACGTCTCGTTCTGCTGCTGGTCTCCGACCTTGACCCTGCCGGCGTCGGGATACCCCAGGATATGGCCGATGCCTTTGTCCACGACTTCGGCGTGGACCGCGCCCGCCTGAGCGTGGTACGGGTCGCTCTGACCATCGAGCAAGTACGAGACCTGGCGCTGCTGCCCAACGGCAAGGCCAAGCCCATGAGCGCACAGTTCAAGGCGTACTGTCGGGACTACGGCCAGAACGTGTACGAGTTGGAGGCGCTGGCGCCGGCAGACCTGCAACGCCTACTCCGCGATGCCATCGTCTCGATACTCGATATTGAGGCCCTGAACCATGAGAAGCGCCAGGAACGCCAGGACGCCGCCGACCTGGCCGCCCGCCGCCAGACGTTGCTGGAGGTCGCCGGCAGCATACCGGGGACGATCACACCATGACCACGATCACGACCGCGTCCACGGCCTACTGCCACCGCTGCGCCCGCGACACCGGGACCAAGTACCTGCTGCTCTCTTCGGGTCTGGTCGCCAACACCTGCGCCGAATGCCGTACCTGTCGGCGTCGGCGTCCCTATGTTCCGCGCCACTACTTGACCGACACCGCCCACAACGTCCCTGCTGGGGCACAAGGGGATTCCCATGTCATCAACCACGACCGCCAGTAAGCCCGCCCAGGCCGCGTCGCTGCCGCCCGCGCAGATAACCGGATCGGCAATCCGTCCTGGGATTCCTGATGCCATGCTCGCTCGTGCGGGAGTACATCACGTCTCAGCCGAAGAAGCGTTTGGTCTGTGCGGACTTCGTGAGGCCGGGCTGTGGATTCCATACCGTGATCCGACTGGCGTGCCAGTTCCCGACGGGGGGGCTGAATTCAGCGGGGTCCGCAATTTCGGTCGCCTACGACTGGATACCCCGGTCAATGATAGAAAATACCATTCATGGGCCGGGAGCCACCCGCACGTATTCAAACCGCCTGGCGACCTGCGGCAGGCATTGTACGCCAACGATGGAGACCTCCACCTGATCGAGGGCGAGTTCAAGGCACTATCCCTGGCGGACGCTGGTTACGCGGCTGTCGGACTGGGCGGGTTCTACTGCCACGCCCGGCCACATGAAAAGCCTGGGGCCTCTCCTGAGCTGTTGCCGGAGCTGATGACGCTGATCAGGGAGTTGTCGCCTCGCCGTATCCTATTTGTCGGCGACAACGACACGTGCATCAACTGGCAGTTCTCCGACGCCGCCGCGAAACTGGCAAAGGATGCCGCCGTTCAGGTAGCGTTGCCGCGAATCCCATGGGATGCGCCTGGGAAGGGCGCTGATGACTGTCGCGAAGCGCTGGGCGATGCGGAGTTCGGGGCATGGTGGCGGAATCTCGTTGATGCCGCGATTGCGGTCCGCGCCGGGGTCTGCTGGCAGGAGATTGCCTTGGCCGTCCTGTCTCCAGAGATCGAGGGTATCCGCGCCCATCCGAGAGACATGAGCAAGACCAGCGAGCGGCTGACGACAATGCTGACCCATGCGGAGAGCGTTCCGCTGGCGGCGGAGAATCTGCGTCGCCTCGTAGCACCGCTATTCGGTGGCATGACAGTGCTCCGGCGTACAGTCAAAGAACACCAACAGCGGAGTCGGGCCACGCTTGACGCGCCCAAGGACTTCCCTCTGGCGCCATCTGATGCCGACATCGCCAAGACACACGGCAAGCCGATACGTTGGGAAGACCCGAAGGGTAAGGACGGAGATCAACGCGGACACCTCAATCAGGTATTCTTCGCGGTCAAGATAGTGAAGGATCGCGGATGGGTCTTTGATGCCACCGGACGGACATTCTACGAGTATGACGCTGGCACCGGCCTGTGGCGTGCCGTTCGGACGCCGGACGTTATTGGGGCTATAACTGACACTGTGGGCGCGATGATTCGGGATGAGGATGTGCTTTCACGGGAGCACAATTGCCCAACGATGCGAAACATCGCGAGTCTGGCTGAATCCAAGGCCCTCGAGGAAGGATTCTTTGATGCCGCCGCCGAGCAGCCACACATCCACGCCCTAAACGGCATGTTCTGCCTGCGCGACTTGGCACTCAAGCCGTTCGGCGCGGATTGGCGTAGCCGTCACCAGTTGACGGTTGAGTACAGGCCCGGCGCAACCTGCCCGCGCTTCCTTGCACTCCTTGCCGGGAATCTTGACGCAGATGACATCGGCCTGTTTCAACGCTGGGCAGGGCTGGCGCTGGCTGGAGGGAACCCGGCGCAGAAGATCATGATGTTGCAGGGCACTGGTGGGACTGGCAAGGGTACTGTGGCCAACGTTATGCAGTGCCTGATCGGGGAACCCAATTGTGGTGAACTGCGGACATCGCAACTCGCGGAGCGCTTCGAGCTGTCGCGCTATCACAAGTACCGTTTCCTTTACGGACCGGACGCGCAAGCAGACTTCCTGTCCCATAAGTCAGCGTCGCTGCTGAAAGCCATGGTCGGGGATGATCTTCTGGAGGCCGAGGAGAAGGGTAAGAATGGCGGGGTCAAGCGGCGCGGATGCTGGGACATCTTGATCACCTCAAACTCCCGGCTGTTGGTGCGTCTCGAAGGAGATCACTCGGCATGGAAAAGGCGCTTGGTTATCCTCGACTTCCACGGAAGCCCCACAGCCAACCCGATCGAGAGGTATGGGCAGAGGCTGGCCCGAGAAGAAGGCTCCGGTATCCTGAACTGGCTGATCGAGGGCTACAAACTGGCCGACCGTCAGCTAACCATGACTCCGGCGCAGACCGCCCGTGTCGCATCCGTTATCATGCAGTCTGCCAGCCTGCCGAGCTTTGTTGACCAGTTCATCGTGGCCGATGCCGACGCCGACACAACGGTTTCGGAGATCGTTGAAGCGTATGCGGCACACTGTCGCATGATGCAGTGGATTCCCGTTCCGTCAGCCGAGCGCCAGTTACCCGACATGCTGTTACAACGGTTTGGCGTAACGCGAGCCAACAGCGTCACGCGCAATGGGAAGGCTGCGAGGGGCTGGCGTGGGGTCCGAGTTTTTCACGCGGGCGCGCGAGCGACTTCCTCAGACCCGTCCCAGCCGTCCCAGGACACGGAATGTCTCGACGTTGGGACGCCTGGGACGGGTTCAACTGACTCACTCTCACATACGCGGGAAACACACAAATCCGGTGAAGGTCAGCCCGCTGGGGATGTAGCAACAGGCGTAGGATGTAGCCACTCTCGTTATCAGGAAGAGGTTCTGTGATGTTTTTCCCCACGTGCGCGCGAGGGGACTTCCCCAGACCCGTCCCAGCCGTCCCAGAACGAGGAAGTGCCATCCCCATGGGTGCGTCCCAAATCATTGCCTCAGTCAGGGCCATTGGTCGCCAACTGTCCGCCAGAAGCGGCAGCATCATTGTCTCGGCTGGAGACCTGGAACTGCCGGAAAGACTCCGCAATGCGGTTCGCGACAACAAGGCAGAGATACTCGCGCTGCTGGCCATTCCCGAGGCCACAAGCGCATCATTGACCGCCGCCCGCACTGCGGGATCGTCGAAAGCCGAAACCCGCGCCGAGCGCCCGCCAATGGTTCGCTGTGCGACCTGTCGGCACCTGGACGCCAACAAGCATACACCCGCCCTGGGCTGGTCTGGCTGCAACGCTGGCAAGGGTGGACACTGGCCCGCTGCCACCCACATCTGCAACGCCTTCAAGGACAAGGAACCCCAGCCATGAGTTACCGACTGGCCAGCTTCATCCGCGCCATCGTCCAATGCCTCGCCTCGCTAACGCTGTGACCGTCCGGCAACCTGGCGCCGCCAGGCCTGCCAGGCTTTGCCCAGGTCTTGTCCATAGTTCCACGTTCGACCGGGCCACTGACGCAGAGGTCGGCTTTGAGGTCGGCATGCTGGTCGAGCGTTGGCACCAGCGCCGCCGGGCTGGTGCCGTGCGTTCCGCCGCGAAGGCGCAAGCGAGTCGGCTGAACGGCAAAAAGGGCGGACGGCCACCGGAACGGGCACCGGGGCGTAAGGCACCGATGACCGGAGTTGCCTGAGTGTCTGCCGCTGGCGCGAACCCGGCGCGTTGGGTTCCGCATGTTGTCAGACCTCAGGAAGACGCGCAAGTTGAACGCCGGTCGCCGGGCGGGTCCCGACCGTTCCGCCAGGGGGGCGACGAAGTGAGCAGACGGCTTATGGTTTCGAAGCATCACCCACGAGACCAGGAGA
>CAIZKT010000520.1:0-12692 GCA_903933565.1 uncultured Victivallales bacterium
CGGCCCTGGACCTGCTCCAGCCCGCGCCCCAGACGCCCAAGCCCGGAGCGCCGCCGTGGAGCCGTCCCCTACGCTCCCGCAGGGCGGTTTCAAGAAACGACCGCCGTCGTACCGCCGGCCGTGAAAGCGGCGTCGCCGGGCCGCGTCCGCGGCCCGTCGACGCCGCTTTCACGGCCGGCGGTACGACGGCGGTCGTTTCTTGAAACCGCCCTGCGGGAGCGTAGGGGACGGCTCCACGGCGGCGCTCAGGGCTTGGGCGTCTGGGGCGCGGGCTGGAGCAGGTCCAGGGCCGGCACGCTCTCGGCGAGGTGTTTGCAGCGGATGGGGTTACCGGCGGCCAGCTCGCGTTCGAGCGTGGCGGCGAGGTCGGCGCCCGGCGCGGGGCAGGCCCGGAGTTGAGCCACGGTCTGTTCGATCTGCGCCCTACGTCCGGCCGGGAGCGGACAGGCGGCGCGGGTGATATCCTCGTGATTCAGCGTTCCCCGGAACGAGCGGAGCTGGTAGGGCAGTAGTGGAATCGTGAGTGCGCTGCCGTTGAGCAGGTCGCCGGTAGAGAGATCGGTGAGTTGCGTCGCGTTTCGGCAGGTGATCGTCAGGGTGGTGGCGAACGGGGCGCGGCTGACGGCGTACAGCCAGCCGCCCGCGCCGAGGCGCAGCACCACGGCGTCGGAGTCGACCGGGACGGTCACAAACGGCGCCGCGGGCAGAGCCCGGTAAGCACGGGCGAACTCCTGGACCTGCGGGTCCTGGCCCAGGGTGCCGACCAGGAACCCACCGGTGGTGATCAGCGGCGCGTCGTAGAGAGCCACGGACTCGGCGAAGAGCTCGAGGGAGTTACGCCCGCCGGGGCTAAGCGCGCAGACGCGCCACTCCGGGCCCTTCCACCAGAAGCCCGGCAGGGGCTTCTTCTCGTCGAAAGCACTCTCGAAGTAGTTCAGGTAGAGGTTACTCGAAACGGTTTGCCGGCCATTACGAGTGAGGGTGTTACGCAACTCGTCGCTACGGCGGAACTCGAGGCCGGCGTACATGGCATTGCTGCTGGCAGCACCGCGGGCCAGGCGTTGCCACTTGAGGTCGGCCGGGTAGGCGTACTTCTGGAGTTGCAGGTTTGGGATGGTGGCCAGGCGCTCGAGATCGAGGCCGGCTTCGCGGTAGACGCGGCGCATGCTGCGTTCGGCCTTTTCCCAATCTCCGAGGCGGCTGTCTCCTTCGGCGAGGTAACGCAGGCCGAGGATGAGGCTGAGGTCGGGCCGGGTGTCCTGCAGCAGCCGGGCGAGGCGGGCATAGAACTCCGTCAGGCGGCGGCAGCGCCAGTCCAGCCAGGGTTCGCGGGCCTGGGCCATGAGCCATTCGTAGCGCTGAGCGGGGGCGTTGGCGCCGCTGAAGTCGGGAACGGGAGTCGCGGTCTCCTCCCGGAACCGCGACACGCTGAAACCATCGTAGCCCCATTCGAGGCTGCCGAACCAGAACGGGCTCTCGTAGACAAGGTGCAGTTGGAGCGCCTGCAGCGCTTTCGACGTGCCGAACTGGCGGCAGAAGTCGGCGACGATGGCGTACAGGCGTTCCTGGTAGAGCGGGTGCAGCGGGTTGAAGCGGGGGAACATACCGGTGTTCATCTCGCCGCGGCGTGAGACGGCGAGGTAACCGGCCTCCGGGGTCTGAGCGAACTCCGCGGCTGGTTCGAGCATGGTGCGTGAGGTGCAGAAGTTGATTTCGGGGATAAAGGCGAAGTCCCCGGCTTCTTCGAAGCGGCGCAGGAGGATAGCGAGGTAGTTGTCGGGGTGCCGTTCGGCGCCGCTGCCGACGACGCCTTCTTCCGCGAGCGTCCGGCAGCCTGGCCCCTGGTAGAAGGCGACGGGGTAGATCAGGGTGTTGAGGCCGGCCCAGCGCAGGTAGTCGATCAGGCGGTCGGCGGTCTCGGTCACAAAACGGTCCGGATCACGCTCGGCATGTCGGCCGCCGAAGCACTCGCTGAGCATGGGGTCTTCCCAATACAGGCCCAGTCGGCGCCCGTTGCCAGCGGCGGGCGTGGTCAAGGGCAGCGGCGGCAGGCGTTCGCCAAGCTCGAATACCTCGAAGCCGCTGAGCGCCGCGGGCAGGTTGGCGGCCCAGGTGGTGAGGATCAGCGCCTGCTGCGCGTCGCGCGGCCAGAAGACCATCTCGTACGACTGCATGGCCTGCGTGTTCTCCAGTTCGCGGCCGGTCAGGATGCCACCCTGGGTGGCGTAGGAGCACGGGGCACTGGGACTGCTGATGATGACGTCGAAGATGCGCTCGCGGTCGTCGGGGTAGGAGAGCCGCAGCAGATGCGGTCGGCCGGGGTTGCGGATATCGAAGCGGAAGGCGATGCGGTCGAACGGGTTCGGTCCGGCCTCGAGATAGGGCTTCCCGGCGAGGTCGCGCCGCGCCGCGGGCGCCGATTCGCAGTAGCGCTCGCCGCCGCGCACCTCGAGGGCGTCAACCCGGCTGACCGGTTCGCGCGGCGCTGCCAGCGTCGGCGGCAGTGAGAGGGGCGGCAGCACGGACAGGGTTTGCCGGTCGCGGAGCAGTCCATTGAAGACGAACACCAGGTCATAGGTGCCCCGCGACAGCGTCTGCGGCGGGGTTTCCAGAGTAGTGGTTACCCCAGGCTCCAGGCGCAACGGCTGCGTGATCAGGGCCTCGTCGCGGCCGCTGCCGACCAGACGGACCTCGGCGGCGCCCTGCACCTCGACGAGATAGGGGTTCAGCACGTCGATCACGGTACGGACCGTCTCCCCCTCCAGCGCGGCAGGACGCCGCGCCAGGAACAACGGCGCGGCGCCCAGCTTGCCGAACCCGGCGAGGTAGAGTGCCTCGACCTCCGCCGCGGTCAGCGGTTGCGCGTAGATCGCGACCTCGTCCACCACGCTCTGGCAGCCGCCCCACAACGGCGCCTGGGTGTGATAGGTGTCGCGGCCACGGTTGCCGATAAAGAAGCGCGGGTGCTCCTGCGGCGTCCAGGTGACGCCCGGCAACTTGCCCCACGGTCGGTCGCTGGTGGAGAACGAGACGTCGTGACCGTTGACGAACAGCCGCCGCCCGCTCTGGCAATCCCAGGTGATGACCAGATGGTGCCAGATGCCGCGCAGGGCCTGGGGGAAGGACCCCAACAGGTTATCGCCGCCTTTCACCCGCAGGTCATAGCGCAGCCGACCGCCATCGAGCCAAAGCCAGAGGTTATTGCTGGGTTCCGGCCCCAGGGGCGCGTCTTCCTTGAAGAAACAGGGGTGACCCAGGCTGCCGTCGGTGAGATCGGCGGCGGCAAAGTCGGGCTTGACCCAGAGTTCGAGGCTGCCAGCCGCCTTGTTCAGATTCCCGGGTTCAGCATAGGCGAGGATGTCGGTCCGGCCGAGGTGGAACCCCTGCCCCCGCAAACCCGGCACCAGCGTACCCCCTTCGCGGAGGGCGGGCTCAGCAGCGCCGCCGGCGCGGTCGGCGGTCAGCGGGTTCGGCCCGTCAAACGAGAGGGTGAATAACGTGGGCGGCAAGGCGACCGCGCTCGCGACGAGCAGCAGCAGAGCAAGACAGCCGAGACTGGAATTCATCCTGCAAGTCTCCTGGTTCAGGCGCGGACCTTGTTGGCGCGGCCGTTCTCGACGACCACCTGGAAGGTCTCGCCACGAACACGCAGAAGCGGACTGCGGTAGCGCTCCCAGCCGGCCGGAATCAGGGGCTGGAAGGTGATCTCTTTACCGATCTTCACGCCGCAGAGAGTTTCGATGTAGACCTGCAGCAGCATGGCGGTCGGCCAGCCGAACCAGTAGCGCTGCACGGGCCGCCCGCTGTGTCGGTCGCAGATTTCCGGCAGTTGGAAGCTGGGCGTGAGACACTCGCGCAGCCACTCGATCAGCCGCCGGGCCTCCGCCGGCGACGGGCTGCCGCTGAGCAGGTGACTCAGGGCGCCCAGGGGCCAGGGGCTGTACGGCATGGTCTTGCTGCCGTCACAGAGTTCGGCGTACTTGCCGTCCAGGGTGCCACGGTAGCCCTGGTTGCGGGCGCTGTAGATGAAGCGCACGGTGTTGGCATAGACCGGATCGTCCGGGGCGCAGTAGCCGAAACGCGGGGCCGAGAGAAGATTCGGGATGTCAGCATGGTCGTAGAGCAGGAAACGCCCGTCGGCGGCGACTTCAAAGGCGAAGACCTCACCGAATTCGGGATCGTTGACCACGGCATGCTCGCGGATGCCATCGCGGCCACGGCGCGCCAGGTCGCGGATGCGGTCGTGCATGACGGGGTCCTGGTAGACCTCTTCGTAGAGCTCTGTAAGACGTTCCAGAGTAGCGATAAAAAGCATGTTACCCGGGATGAAGTACGGGTACACGCAGCGTTCATCGCTGGAGCGCTCGGTGGAAGAGAACAGGCCGGTCTGTGGGGACTGCCAGGAAGCCACGTCGGCGATGATGCGCTCGATCGTCCGGCGGATGCCCGGCTCAGCGACGAAGGCGGTGTCGCCGCTGGCGCGCCAGTAGCGGTAGAGCTCGTGCAGGGGATAGGAGGCGAGATCGAGCAGCCGCGCCTCGCGTTCGCCGCAACTGCTGCCCGTGCCGATGTAGGACTTGCCCGGGCCGGCGTTGGGGATGGCCTCGAGGAAGTAGAAGCGCAGGTGCCGGCGTACGAGTTCCGGCTCGATGAGCAGCAACGAGTTAGCGATGTGGTAGCAGTCTCGAGCGCAATCGACGGGCCATTCGAGGTGGTCGCAGTGAAAGATGAGTCCATCATCGTTGCCGGTCGGGTAGCCGAGCGCCAGCGAATAGGCGGCGGAACGTCGCAGGGCCAGGGTCAGCAAGCGATCCGGCGTCGCGATCGCCTCGACGCTGGCGAGGCGCTCCCGCCAGAGCTGCCGGGCCGCGGCCAGCGGCACGACGCCAGGAGCCGCGGCCCCAAACGGTTGATTGGCGAACCCGAGCGCCAGGCGGAACTCCTGCTCGGAGTTCGGCGCGATCACGATACGGTAGGCAATCTCGAAATGCAGCGTGGGCCGGAGCAACGGCGCGGTGTCCATGTGCAAGGGCAACTCGCGGGTCTCGAAGCGCGCGGCGTCCAGCGCGCCGTTGCTTTCGAGACGGACGAACACCCCCGCCGCCGGGTTGTCCAGGTGAATCACGTCGCCGACCACCCGCGCCACGCACTTGACCGGGTTCGGCGGGCGCTGCCGGCCGACGGTGCCATTGACCGCATCGTAGAAGCTGCCCGCTTCCTCCCCCGGCCTGGCCGCCCCAGTCAGGGTGATGGTGGCCTCCACGGGCTCCTTGCCGCGGTTCTCAAACTGCAGCGTCTGCACCAGGGTGGGCGCACCGGGAACAGCATGCAGACTGGCGCGGACGATGACCGCGGTTCCCATGGCCCCGCCGGTGAACTGCGCCACGGGAATCGCGGCCGACTCGTACCAGGTTCGGATGCGGTAGGGAACCTGCAGCGCCGCGCCGAAGCGCAGCGCGGTGTTCCACCAGCCAAACTTGAGCGCCTGTCGGTGCCGCGGCGAAAACCAGGACACGTACGGTACGGAGAACAACACTCCCTCCGGCAGGCCGGTGACGGCGAAATCGGCATTGAGGGCGCCGTTGCCCGTGGTGAAGAGGCTATCGCTATAGAAGAACCTCGGTTCGCCGCCGATGCGGCCGCTGTGCAGGCGCGTGTCCGTGCGCAGCGGTTCGGGAGTCGGCAGGACATTGTCGTCGCGGTTGTAGCCGTGAAAAGTCTCGTCAGCCATGGTCGGGTGTACTCTCCGTGACGTTGACATTGGCGGTTACCGTACTACTACAAAGGGCGTGGCGAGCGTTTCGGGAGTCCGCTTCTTTCAGGAGACAGTCCATGGCTAACGCCGGTATCCTCTGTCGTGGGGTCGTGCAAGCGGCGCTGGTCTGCGGCGTCGGGGCCGTGACCGGCGCCCAGGCGCAGGCGCCAAGCGGGCCCGCCGAGACGGCCGCGGCGCCCACCACCATGCGCCTCCAGCCGCGCTACGCCCGCATCTACACGGACCCCGGCGTGGAGCAAGCCGAGGCGAACTACCAGTACCGGGAATTGCCCATGGACATGCCGCTAAACGAGGCGGCGCTGGTCTGTGTGGACTGCTGGAGCTGGCACTTCTCGCGCGAGACGCTGGAGCGCACCGAGCAGATCACCCGGGACCACATCGTGCCGCTCCTCGAAGCCTGCCGCCGCCAAGGACTGCTGGTCATCCACGCTCCGGCCGATCCCGTGGCCTCACGACACCCGAACTGGGTGCATCTGAAAGCGCCTGACGCCAAACCGCAGCCGCCGTGGCCAAACTCGCCAGTGTGGCCGCCGGCGGAGTTCCGCCAGAAGACGGGCGCCTACGCCGCCTATGCCCGACCCCTGGAGCCGCAGCAGGACCAGCGCAGCGAGCACGGCCGCACCCTGCGGGATTTCCATCCGCTGGTCAAACCGGTGGGCGACGAGCCCGTCGTCCGCGACGGCGAGGAACTGCACCTGCTCTGCGCCCAACGCCGCATCCTGCATCTCTTCTTCATCGGCTTTAACACCAATGCCTGTGTCATGATGCGCGACTACGGCCTCCCCGCCATGACCGCGCGTGGCTACACCGGTATCCTGGTGCGCGATTGCACCACCGGCATGGAGGTGGCCGACACCCTCAAGGACCTCACCTGCACCAAGGGCACCATCGCCACCATCGAGCAGTTCCTCGGCTATTCGGTGACCTCCCAGCAGCTCGTCCAGGCCCTCACCTCGGCCAAGAAACCCTGAGCCCGCGGCAGCGGGAGGAGGAGAGGGAGAGGGAGAGGGAACGGACTAAACGGACTAAACGGACTAAACGGACGGGGGAGCGCGGCGGCGGAAGGAGGAGGAGAGGGAACGGACTAAACGGACGGGGGAGCGCGGTGGCGGCGCGGCGGCGGGTCGCTATGCGTCCCCTCTCTACTGTCCGTTTCGTCCGTTCTGTCCGTTCTCCACCCGTTCTGTCCGTTCTGTCCGTTCTCCACCCCTGAGCCCGCGGCAGCGCGGAGTCAGCCTGCGTGCTGCGGCACGATGGCCACGTCGACCGGCGTGGTCTCCACCACGCGGCAGAGGTCCTGAACGCTCATCTCGAGGATGAAGCCGCGGTGGCCGCCGTTGATGAAGATGCGCGGCAGCGCCAGGATCGAGCGTTCGACGTAGACCGGCAGCGCCGTGCGGGTGCCAAAGGGAGAGGTGCCGCCGACCACGTAGCCGGAGTGTTTCTGGGCCTTCTCGGGCGTACAGGGCGCGGTGCGCTTGACCCCGATCTGGCGGGCCAATTCCTTGGTGGAGACGTTGCGGTCGCCATGCATCAAGACGATGAATGGCCGCCCCGCGTCATCCTCGAAAACGAGGGTTTTGACCACCTCATGCTCGGCCACGCCGAGTTCGGCAGAGGTGGCCGCCGTACCCCCCTTCTCGACGTACTCATACTGGTGCTCGGTGAAGCTCACCCCCGCCTCGCGCAGGGTGCGGATGGCGGGGGTGACCGGAGTCTTTAATTCATGGCTCATGGTTTCCATCCTCGGGAAACAGCCTCAGGCGCCGTAGCCCTTCATGACGGCCAGCTCGCGGGGCAGGTGCTCAGCGTAGGGCTCCCAGGCGATCCACTCGCCGCTCAGGTAGCCATCCCAGTGCGCCGCCTTGAGCAGGCGAACCGCGGTGGCGTGGTCGATCTCGCCCTGGCCGATGGGGACCATGATCAGCTTTCCATCCGTGGTCACGCCGTCATGGAAGTGGACGTGCCGGATCCACGGCTTCAGCGCCATAAAGGCTTCCTGCATGGTGACATGAGCCACGCGGACCGGATGCATGATATCCCAATTGACCTGGATGGCCGGGTGTCCGACGCGGGTCATGACCGCGGCCACGTCGGCCGGGTCGCACCAGTGGTCGTGCGTCTCCAGGCAGACGGTGACGCCGCGGCTGGCCGCGTGGGGCGCGACCGCCGTGAGGGCACACGCGACGCCGTCGATGGCCTGTTCGCGGGTGATGCCGGCGGGGATGACACCACCAAAAACGCGGATGCGGGCCGCGCCGATGTCAGCGGCCAGATCGATGTAGCGCCGGGTGTCATCGATCATTTGGACGCGCTTCTGGGGATCGGCGTAGATGCAGGACGTGGCCACGCAGGAGAAGGCCACGCCCTTCTCCGCCGCCAAGGCCCGCGCCGCGGCCCGGCCGACGGCGGCCAGGCCCAGTTCGATGCCATGGCCGTGCTTGCACTCGACCCGCGGCTCGACCCCGTCGTAGCCAAGTTGCTTGGCCAGGTCGAGAAGCGCCTCCAGGCTCAGTTCGGGACAGGAGAAACTCATGAACGAGAACTTCATGGCAAGCCTTTCCAGTGGGGATGCACGACTCTGCCGCCGACCGCCCGCGGCCCCTACCCTCGCCACGCTCGGGTTCTGCCGTGGGGGACGCCACACCACCTCGATGCGTCAAGGCGCTGATAATAGAGCACCGAAGCCGACAAATCTCAACGCGCGGAAAGGGGTGGATCTGGCGCGCACTGGGATCACGAGGCAGAGGAGCTATCCTACGTGCAGAGCTTAAGCCAAAGGGGGACCGAGACTATGCCATCGTTGGTTCGGCTGCTGCTGCCGTTTCTGGCCGTGTTCTGGGGTCTGGTCGTAGGCTATTCGGTCCCGGCCGCTGCGGCCGAGCCTGACTCAGGCCTGCTGACTTACCCCGGTTTCAACCTGACGGTCCCCCCCGCCGGCCTCTCCCCCGGCTGGAGCCGTTTTGCCCATGAAGGCGAGTACACGGTCGCCATCGAGCCTGGCAGCGGCCCGGCTGGCGGCCCGTGCCTGAAGGTCGACGGGCGGGCCACGGGGACGGGCGGCCGAGCGGGGGCGCTGCAGCGGACCGGGACAATCACCGCGCCCAAGGTCTTGCAGCTACGGGTGCAGACCAAGGGCGAAGGTGGGCGCCGCTCATTGCTGGTGCAGTTCTTCAAGGCTACCGACCCGGGCGCCATCGTAGCCACGGCCTCGGCGGCCATTCCGGGCAACGACCCGGCCTGGCGCGAATTCACGGCCGAACTGCGGGTTCCCCCTGCCCTGCGTGGAACCCCGATCACGGCGCTTGTCCTGCTCTATCTGCACGGCACCGGCGCCTGCTGGTGGGACCGGGTCGAGGTGCAGGCCCTGGACCACATCCCGGTGCGGCTGGAGGACCGCGCGAGTGACCCGCGGCTGATCCGGCCGCATCCCCCGGACGGCGGCAGCGTCCGCCAGAACCCGCCGGATTTTCGCTGGCGCCCGGAACAGGCCGAGAGCTACACCCTCGAGCTCTGCCAGAAAGCGGATTTTCTCGGCCCCAGCTTGCAGACCTATGCCGGGCTGCGCCTGAACTGCTTCAACCCGCCGCAGAGGCTGGCGCCAGGGACGTGGTTCTGGCGCTACCGCGCGGCGAACGAGGATGGCGAGACCTCGGACTGGGGCACGACCCGGTCGCTGGTGCTGGCGCCGGACGCGCTGCCATTCGTCTTGCCGACGGCGGTGGGCGCCGACCTGGTCGCACCGGGGCATCCCCGTCTCTACGTGCGCCGCGACGGCCTGGAGGCCTTTCGCCGCCGCCGGGAGGCCGAGGCCAGCGTCTGGTGGGCAGCCTTCGAGCCTGGTCTTGAGCGCCGCCTGCAAACCGCACCGGCCGCCGAGCCGGTGGGGGCCGACCTCACCAAGCTGGGCAAGCCCATCGACCTGGATTACTTCAAGGTCGATGCCGAACTGCGCCAGGCCAGCAGCCAGGTCACCGACGGGCTGTGGACCCTCGCCTTCGCCTATCTCATCACCGGCGAGAGGCGCTATGCGGAGGGCGCCAAGCGCTACCTGCTGCACGTCTCGCGCTGGGACACCGCCGGCGCCACCAGCTTTGCCTCGAACGACCAGGTATTCCGCGATATTGCCATCAAGGCCGCCATGGCCTACGACTGGCTGTACGATACCCTTAGCCCCGACGAACGGGACCTGGTGCAGAACCACCTGCGGGCCCGGGGCCGGGTGCTGTTCGAGCGCTACGCCGCGCCGGAGCGCGGCATCCTGAACTACCCCTACGACTCACATGGCCAGAGCAACATCGGCTACCTGGGGCTGGTGGCGCTGGCCGTGGCAGGGGACCTCCCCGAAGCCTCCGCCTGGCTGGACTATGTGATCAAGGTCTACGCCAATTCCTTCCCGCCGTGGGGCGGTGATGATGGCGGCTGGTCCCAGGGTGTGACCTACTGGAAGTGGTCCTGTTTCTTCTCCCTCCAGTTCGTGGATGCCCTGCGCAGTGCGACGGGAATCGACCTGTACCAGAAGCCGTGGTTTCGCGAAAACGGCTGGTTCAAGCTGTACTTCCAACCGCCCTGGTGCTCGTTCTCGCATTTTGGGGACACGGGTCCCTCGGGCGTGGATGCCGCGGATGCGAACAATCTGGCGCACTACGCCGCGGTTTACGGCAGCCCGGAGTTCCGCTGGTATGCCGACGGCATCGGCGCCCCGCCGGACGCGAGCCCCTACGGCTACTTCTTCTATGACCAGACGGTGCCCGCGCGCCCGCCACTGGCAGCGCCCCAGGCGCGGCATTCGGCGGACATCGGCTGGGGCGCCATGCACTCGGCCCTCTACCGGCCGGACGATGTCATGCTCTTCGCCAAGGCCAGTCCCTACGGCTCGTATTCTCACAGCCATGCCGACCAGAACAGCTTCGTGCTCTATGCCTTCGGCGAGGCCCTCGCCATCGACAGTGGCTACTACCCCTGGTACGGCAGCGCGCACCACCTGGAGTGGGCGCAGCAGAGCCGGGCCCACAACACCATTCTGGTCAACGGCGGCGGGCAGCCGATCCAGGACCTGACGGCCGCGGGCCAGTCCATCGCCTTCCATGGCGGCAGTGCCTTCAGCTACTGGCAGGGCGAAGCCGCCGGGGCCTATGCCGGCAAGCTGACGCGGTTCCGGCGGCACATTCTGCACCTGCCGCCCAACCGCTTTGTGATCTTCGATGACCTCGAAGCCGCCCAGCCGGCGCGTTTCCAGTGGCTGCTGCACAGCCTGGAAGCGGCCGAGATCGTGCCGGCCGAACGAGCCGTACGGCTGCACCGGGGGCAGGCCCGACTGGCCGTAAGGCACCTCCTCCCCACGGACCTGGCGCAGAGCCAGACGGATCAGTTCAGCGTGCCGCCGGAGTCTCGCGGCGGCACCTACCCGAACCAGTGGCACTACACGGCCGAGACGAGCGCCGAGACCACAACGGCTCGCTTCCTCACCCTGCTCCAGGCCTTCACCGAGCCCGCGGCCGCCCTGGCCACCGCCGAGGCGGTGCCCAGCCTGACCGCTACCGGGGTGCGGCTGGCCTCGCCTGACCGGCGGCTGACCGCGGCGTTCGCTACCGACCCGGCGGCGACTACCACCCTCGACGACCTCGCCTTCACCGGCCTGGCCGCAGCCTGCGAAGTTCGCACGGACACCCCCCAGGACGCTCCCGCCGTCGTGACGCGCTACCTGCTGGTACACGGGCGCACCCTGCGCCTCGGGGGAAAGACCCTGGTCGACGCCGACCTCCCGCTCAGCGTCAGTGTCGGACGGCTCGGCAGGGCGGTTCGCGGCGAGGTGACCGCGGCCCACAGTCTGACCGTCAGCCTCCATCTCCCCGAGGCTCCCGGGACGGTGGAAACCGCTGGCACGTGGACCTTCGACGCCGTCACCGGCCTCCTGCGCCTGAGACTGGAGGCCGGGTCACACACCTTCGTCGCCCGTCCGGCAGGTCCGCCCGAGTCGCCCATGGACGTGGCGCTGAGCCTCGGCGCGAGTCCGGCGCGGACGGCCTGGAATAGCGGCGAGAGCGCCAACCTGACGCAGGTCGCCTGGGGCGACTTTGCGGCGGCGCCGGGGGTGTACCGGGCCCTGCGTGAGGGGGTCGGCCGAGCCTGGGTCAACCGCCAGGAGGTGACGGCTGGCGGCGAGGTCCTGCTGGGGGCACGCAACGACCTGCTGGCCGAGCGGGAGACGAGCCCCGCGGCCGAGCCGCCCTTGCGTCTCTCTCTGCGGCCGCTCTACACCGCGGACGAGGCGATCGAGCAGAGCTTCCTTCCGGACGATGAGGCGCGCTTGAGCCGGGCACTGCGCATCGAGGCCGAGTCCTACGTCGAAGGCATCCGCGGCACGCCCAGCATCTACTCCCACCGCCCCTTTCTCTCCGGTGGCAAGGGCGTCGCCACGCCAGCCACCATCGGCGTCGGCGCACGCTGGCGCATTGAGGTGCCCGCGGCCGGCCGTTACCGCCTGGTGCTGAAAGTCGCCACCCACGAACCCGCCGCCGTCCGGGCGCTGCGGGTCGACGGCCAGGGGCTGCCGGCTGACGCGCAACCCATCCGCATCCCCAGCACGGGCGGCTTTGGCGCCATCCCGGCAGAATGGCGGCATGTCCTGGTCTGCGCCGCCGGGGGACAGCCTGCCGAGATCGCCCTGACCGCGGGGAGCCACACCCTTGAGCTCATCGGGGTTGTCGGGGCCCTCAATCTCGACTACCTGCTGCTGCTACCCCGCTGAGCCTTTCTTCTTCAGGCGGTAGGCGCATTGGAGCCGGCGGTCCGCACCGGCGCGAACCGGGGCTTCCGCCGTCTCTGAGGTCTTGCAGACGGCGGATACCGCGAACCCGCCCGGAACGGGCGATGGCATCGCGGGCTCCAGCTCAGCCCCCGGCTGGTGCCGGAC
>CAIZKT010000521.1:0-1522 GCA_903933565.1 uncultured Victivallales bacterium
GCTCTCGGTCGAGGTGAACACCTTGGTGAACTCCGGAATGAGCGCCCCCGCGAGCGTGCCGAGGGAGATGATCGTGGACAGCACCCACCAGAGTCCGCCGCCAAGGTCGGATAGGAGGAAGTAACTGGCGAGGTAGGTGATCGCGATTGAGACCACCGAGCTGATCCAGACGAGGTTCGTCAGCGGCTGCTCGAGGTTGAAGTCCTTGGCCTGGCCCCAGACGGCGCGGCTCACGGCGTCGTTGATCCAGTAGCTGAGTAGCGACGTGATCACCATCAGGATGCGCATGGCGAAGAGCCAGATGATGAGGGTCGCGCACAGCGCGGGATTGGCGGCCAGGGCGAGCGCGAGGAAGGCGATGAGCGCTACGCCGGTGACGCCGTAGGTCTCGAAGCCGTCCGCGGTCGGACCAACGGAGTCGCCCGCGTTGTCGCCCGTGCAGTCGGCGATGACGCCGGGGTTACGGGGATCGTCCTCCGGCAGCTTGAATTCGATCTTCATCAGGTCGGCACCGATGTCCGCAATCTTGGTGAAGATACCGCCGCAAATACGGAGGGCGGCGGCGCCCAGGGATTCGCCGATGGCGAAGCCGATGAAGCAGGGCCCGGCGAGATCCTTGGGCAGGAACAGGAGGATCCCGATCATGAAGAAGAGCTCGATGGCGACGAGTAGGAGGCCGACGCTCATGCCGGACTTGAGCGGGATGAGCAACGTGGCGAGCGGATTGCCGCGTAGGGCGGAGAAGGCGGCGCGCGAATTGGCGACGGTGTTGATGCGGATGCCGAACCAAGCGACGCCGTAACTCCCAAGGATACCGAGGACCGAAGCCGCGAGGATCACCGCGACAGAGGAAGCGTCCTTGTGCTCGAGGCCGGCGAAGTAGTAGGTCATGCAGCCAGCGATGAGCACCCAGAGGCCGGCCAGGAATTTACCCTGCTGCCAGAGGTAGGTCTTACACGTCTCCCAGATGATATCGGAGACGTCCGACATCGAGCGGTGGACGGGGAGCGCCCGCGTCTGCAGGTACTGCCACCATCCGTAGACGGTCGCGAGGGCGCAGACGACTAGACCGAACCACAGGATCTGATGGCCGGTGAGCGCACCATTGAGGAACGTCGTTTTCGCCAGGTCGGGGATTCGGATGTCCGCTTCGCCGGCGCGGGCGAGGGCGGGGAGGGACAGCAGCAGCGCCGCCGTGAGTTTCTTCACGCAGTTCATGGTAGGGGTGGGGTAGGGGTAAGACCGAGGGGTGCGATCAAGGTTCCAGTTGTCGGTGATTATCCCTCCGCCTGCGAGGGGAATCTCCTTACGACCGTTTTCATTTTTAATCGTTTAGTAACTCGCCCGGGCGCACATGTGGCTCGACCTCTTTCCGCCGCACGTTACCTCATTCGCATGCCCCGACTCCTGCTCCTCGCCGCCCTGTTGCCCCTCGCTCTCGTCGCCGCCTCCGAACCCTTCCCGGTTAGCCCTGCGACCGCCGCTGTGCCGCACCCGGCCGCCGATGCCCCGGGCTTCGCCC
>CAIZKT010000522.1:0-2897 GCA_903933565.1 uncultured Victivallales bacterium
ACTTAAGCGGCCCACTGTGGCTGTGGCTGTATGGCTACTACTACAGCATTCTGCGCGAGAAGTGGTCCATCGTTCTGGCGGGGTGCGCCTACACGCTCTTCGGGGTTTTGATCTACTTCACTCATGACTATCGGCTGGCGGTTGTGGCGGCGATCCTGGGGGGATGGGGCGGCGAGACGCTTTGGGCGACCGGGCCGGCACAGGTACTCAACGTCACCGACCCGAAGCGCCGGGGCAGCATCTCGGGGCTGTTCCAGAGCTCGACCTACCTCGGGCAGATGCTCGGGGTCATACTGCTGGGCTGGATCATGACCCGGTATGGGGGTGCGGGTAACCCGCCCGCGCGTGGCCATGACGCCATGCTGCTCACCGCCATTGGCATCAGCCTGATCGGCAACCTTCTCTCGCTCTTCATTCAGGTCAAGCCGAAGGAACTCCCGCCGGCGCGCCTTGGCGATGCCATCCTGGTCCTCAAGCGCACCGCCGGGCGGTACCTGGTGCTCCTGTCGGTCGCAAACTACCTGGGCTGGGGGCTGGTGCTCACCAGCTTCACCATCCTGATCGTGAACCAGCACCAGCTCGACAAGCTGAGCTGGATCATCCTGCCCTACTACGCGGGGCGGCTGATCGTGGCGTGGATTGCCGGGCATACGTTGGACAAGGTTGGCCGCGAACGCGTGATGCTGGTGGGGTTTGTGCTGGGGGCAGTGAGCCTCGGGGCTGTGGCGCTGTTCAACCACTCGGTCTGGGTCATCAGCGCTGCCGCGCTCGTTCTGGGCATGCAGGCGGCGATGGTGAGTGTCGCCATGACGGCGGCGGTCGGCGACTATATCAAGCCCGAGGAACGGCACCTGGTCTTCGCGGGCACGAATGCGTGGGGGTATCTGACTGCGGGCACCACGATGATCCTGTCGCCGCTGCTGAAGGATCTGCTGGGCGGCAGCTTCACGCCCTCGTTCCTGCTCTTCGCGCTGTTCTACGGCGGCTGCGCCGCTGTGGCAGCGAACATGCGGGCGCGCTTGCGGCGGGGAGCGGCGCGGGCGACGTAGACTAAGGCTCGCCATGGAACGCACCCGGAGGCCACACGCCGCCCGTTCCCGGCGTGGGTTATTCACGGGCCGCCGAGCCCGTGAAACATCCGGGTCAGGCTGTCGCGGCATTCCGCCGTCCGCCGCCCGGGGTCGGCTTTGACGGCCCGTGGTTTCAGCGGTATTGCTCCAAGCCGAGGCGGATGTACTGCTCCGGCGGGGCGTCGTTCTCCTGGAACAGCCGGGCGATGTGGCGGCACATCCTGTCTTCGACGGCGGGGTCCGTGACGGGATTTTTCTGTCCGGGATCCTGGTCGATGTCGAAGAGCTGGGTTTGGGCCTGGCAGGTGATGCCGAAATTGTTGCGGCCAAGGATCTTCATGGTCTTGCAGCCCTTGGTGAAACGGAACGGCTCCTGAAGTCCTTCCAGGTTCTGCATCTCCCTGACATCGAAGGTCCGCCGCATGTGGGTGGGCATGAGGGTGTATTCGTAAAGCGGCTGGTTGCCGGGCGCGGTGTACCCGCGCATGTAGACGTAACGGCCGTCGGTGCAGTTGACCTGGCCACCGTGGATGCCGAAAAGGCCGGCCTCCCGGACCGGGCGGTCGGACTTGAGGGTCTCCGCCAACGGCTTCCCGAGCATGTCCGGCGGCAGCGGCAGCCCGAAGTACTCCAGGATCGTCGCCGGCAGGTCGATGGTCTGGACCAGGCTCTGCCGCCGCTCGCCCCTGACGCCCTGGCGCGGATCCCAGATGAACAGGGGCGACCAGGCGATCTCGTTGTAGAACGGCATGGCGCACTTGCCCCACCAGTCGTGCTCGCCGAGGAGGAAGCCGTGGTCGGTGTTGACGATGAGCAGGGTGTCCTTCCAAAGCTCGAGCCGGTCCATCTCGTCCAACACTTTTCCCAGGTAGTGGTCGCACATCGAGATCAGCGCGGCATTGAGCATCCGGTAGTGTAGAGTGCGCGCCTCGTCGTCCGCCGGGCGGTAGTGCGGCCAGTCATCCTGGAACTGGGTGAAGTCGTAGTCGTAGAGCTTCTTGTAGGATTCCGGGACGAAATAGGGCTCGTGCGGGTCGAAGGTCTCGATCTGCAGAAACCACTTGTCGCGATGGGCGTTGCGGCGCATAAACTCCAGCCCCATGGCGGCGGTCTTGGCCTGGGGAAAATCCGCCTCGCTGCGGATGTACGTGCGGTTGATCGAATCCTGCCTTACCATGTCGACGCGGCGCCGGGGGTTGGCGAGCGGAATGTCCGGGTCAAGATCCCCCATCCACGGATCCCCCTCCTGGCCGCGGGCGAACTCCCAGGTCTTGAACCGGGTGTGGTAGTTGCAGCCGCCCTCTTCCCAGTAATGGTAGTGGTCGCTGGCAAGATGGCTCCAGACCCCGCCGGACTTGAGGATCTCGGGCATGGAGTCGTCGAAAGGCTCGATCGGACCCCAGCTGCGATGGAGGAAATTGTAGCGACCGGTGTGCAGCTCGCGGCGGGCGGGCATGCACGGCATGCTGCCCACAAACGATTTGTCGAACGTGACGGTCCGTTCCGCCAGCCGTTTGAAATTCGGCGCATGCACCCAGTCGCAGCCGTACGGAGGCAGCATGTGCCGGTTCAGTGAATCGAACATCAGCATGATGGCTTTCATCAGAGCCCCTCGATCCTTTCCGCCGTGGTCTTGACCGGCCGTTCCCATCTCACCTGCTCGCTCATTTCAGGCGCCGAAAACTAAAGCCAACCTGTGCAATAAGGATGGGCCGAGGTATTCAGCCCCAAAGGGGCGTTTCGGGCGCCCAGGGCAACGCCCTGGGTCCCTGTCCTCCCCGAGGTTTGAGCCCTGAAGGGGCGGACCATGCGACGTCGGCGTAAAGG
>CAIZKT010000523.1:0-3258 GCA_903933565.1 uncultured Victivallales bacterium
ATCAGGGATCAGGGATCAGGGATCAGGGATCAGGCCGGACATAGCGGACTGAGACTTGCCGACGCGGTTCCGATTCCGATCCGGCCGGGACGCGGCGGACTTCGGGCGGAATGGGAAGCGCCTTGTCATACGAGGTTGCTGCAAGTCTCATACAAGCAGAGCCCCCAGCCCGCCGCGCTCACGGCACCCGTTCAGGGTCACCGCGGCCTCGCACGAAAGGGGGAGTGGCTCAGCGGCGCGTTCGTTCCTGGGGAGCTTCGGCCTCCAGGGACCGGGAGGTGGGCGCCGCTCACTTGGGGGCGGCGGTCGGGGCGGCGGCGCGGTCTTCGACCGGGTTGATTTCGGCGTGGTCGAAGCGCACGCGGGTTTTCCAGCCCTCGCCGTCGAGGCGGAGTTCCTTGACGAACCAGAGATCCTTGTCGTGCTTCTTGGCGCCCTTGAGTTCCAGCTTGCGCCAGGGGGTTTTGGCGTCGGGCCGGTACCACTCGGCCTTGAGGGGGTAGCCGTGGCTGGCGCTGAACCAGACGCGCACGCAGCCTTTGCCCTGGGGATGGGCCAGCTCCATGACGCGGCAGGAGCGCAGCAGGAAGTCTTCCGCCGGCAGTTCTCGCCGGAAATCCCAGTAGATGAACGCGAAGGTGAGGTCTTCCGGTTCGATGCCGAACTCGAACAGTCCGGGTGGGGTTTCCCGGTCGGGCAGGTCCACGCGGGTGGTGGCTGGCTCCTTCCCGCCGTGCTTCTGCTCGAAGCCGTAGACGTTGGTGTCATTGAGGACGAGCTGGGCATGCAGGGAGTCGGGGGTGAAGGTCATCCTCAATCTGACGGTGCCGCGGCGTTCCCCCTTTTGGTCGGAGACGAACTGGATCGTGCCGGTTGCCTCACCCCAGGCTTCCTGCTGGAACGGGCGGCGGACCTCCTGGAGGAAGGCCATCGCGGTAAGGCCTTTGAGGGCGGCGTTGGCGGCCTCCGGCTCGGCTGCCTCCTGGGCCCGGCCGGAGAGCGGTGCTGCCAAGAGGGCCACGACGGCGGCGCCGATGTAACCTAGCGAGCGTATGCCTATCATTGCGGGTATTTCCCTGCTTCTGCGGGCGCCAGCGCTACTCTTCCTCGACTCCCTGCGGGAAGTATTCCATGTCGTTGGTCAGCAGGATCTGGTCGAGCCGGATGCCGTCTTCGCGATTGAGAAGGTAGAGCGTGGTGGTGCCCTTTTCCAGGGAGAACTTGCCGGGCACCTCGAGCCAGTGCCAGGCGTCGTAGGTGCCGTCGTTGCCGACGGTGAGAATCTTGCCGTTTTCGCCCAGGCGCACGCAGACGGTGTTGCCGCAGGAGCCTTCCCACCAGGCCCGTACCCAGATTTTGCAGGAGACAGGCGTGGCGATCTGCAGCTCGTAGGTGGCGCCGCCGTACTTCAGGTCGGGGTCTTTCCCCTCGGGCGGCACGCCTTTCAGGTCGGGTATGCGTAGGATGGTGCCCTTGGCCGACTGGGAGTCCGGGCCTTTTTCGAAGGGCGGGGTGAAGAGCTTGGCGTTCGCGGCGGCGTTGAGGACGCGGAAGAAATCGGTTGAGGAGGCGCCGGTTGGCGCCGCGACGGCGGCGGCCGGGGTTGCGGCCGGGGCCATGGCCGGCCGGAGGGCGGCGCCGGGGGTCGCGGTTGGGCGTGGTCGGGCACTGGCGGAGCGTCGGGCCAGCGCGTCCGCCTTGGGCAGGGCGAAGAGCAGCGCGGCGGCGGCGAGCAGGAGGATACCGGCGAGGACGGTGCGGCGCCAGCCGACGGCAAAGGTTGCCGGCGTCTGGGCGTCGGCGGCGCCAAAGGCGACGGCCAGGGCCAGGATCAGGAACCAGGCTGGGCCACGGACGAACGGGTCGGTGACCAGCAGGGCGGCCAGGGAGATGGCGAGGGCGGTGGCGGCGCCGAGGAGCAGGGGCTGGGTCTTGCCGCCGGCGACGAAGGTTTCCGCGGCGCGCACCATCCCCGCCAGCAGGGCGAGGAGAATAAGGATGGTGGCGGGAAAGCCGGTGCTCGCAAGCAGGATGCCCAGGCCCGACTGCGTATCGGTTTCGATGTCATTGACGTTGGTCTTGGGCAACTCGCCGTAGCCGCGGCCGATATACTTCTGGTACGTTCCCGCCCCCACCCCGGTCCAGGGCCGCAAGGCGGCCAGGCGCAGAGCGGCGAGGAGCTCGACATGGCAGGACTTGAGTTCGGCGGTGTCGGGCTGGTTGGGCGAGAGGGTGGCGGTCACCATATCCATCCTGCCCGAGACCAGAAGGGCGACCGCGGCGCAGAGGACGGCCGCGCTCTGGCGCCACGCGCTCCCCGTGCCGTGCAGGAATCCGGCGGCCAGCGAGGCGAGCACGCAGGCCAGGAGGATGCCGCCGTGCGGGATCATGACCAGGACCATGGCGGTCCCCACGATGTTGGCCGCCTGCCGCCACCGGGACGTCCCCGCCCAGGCGTGCCAGAACGGCTGCGCCAGCGCTAGGCCGAGGGCCAGAAAGAGGCTGAGCGCCACCCGGCTGCGGAACAGGCCGGTGTAGGCCTTGCCGATGCCCCAGGGCAGGGCCATGATGTCGGCCGGTGGCAGCACGGACCCGTAGCCGTGTGACCAGGTCTGGATGGCGGCCAGGAGTACGTTGGCGGCCAGCAGAACGGTCAGAATGCCGCCAATCCACGGGCGGCGTTCGCGCAGCAGCAGCGCCCAGACGAGGTAGCCGCAGAACAGTTGCTCGAAGCGCTGGATGATCTCCAGCGCTCCGTCCGGCCCCGGTTGGGCCAGGAGGCTGGCCAGCACATAGGCGAGCAGGCCGCAGCCGAGGAGGGTTGGGTAACGGTAAGCGAGGCCGCGGCGAAACTGGTCCAGCAGGAGCGCCGCGAAGGCCAGGCCCAACGCGGCATCGGCGACGCCGATTCGCCCGCCCAGCCAGGGAAAGCGGATCTGCGACCCCATGGCCAGGGCTGCCAGAGCCGCCAGGGCCACGACCCACAGCGCCGCGGCCGACGGGCCGGAAACGGGGCTCATTCCTTCGTCAAGCCGCTGCTCTGCCATGGTTGTCATGCCCACTTTATGCTGGTTCACGGGAGGCAAAAAGGCGCCGCCATCGGCTCGGCTGGGCAGGCAGCGTCCGCTAGGGGAACGGTCAGACTGGCAGGGCTATTGGTTAGTTCCGAGTTCCGAGTACCATATTTTTCTCCTTATTGGTATTTGGCATAATGTTAACAACCAACTTTTTATTTCGTCTATACTATAATTATACTCG
>CAIZKT010000524.1:0-17502 GCA_903933565.1 uncultured Victivallales bacterium
CGCCCTCGTAGTAGTAGGCCAGGCCGTCAAGGCGCTTCTCGGCCACGAACTCATCCAGGGCGACGGCGACCTGGGCGGCCGTGGCCAGGTCGGCGTCGGTGAGGCGGGTGGTAATGGGGTCTGACTGCGGCTCGGGGGTGTCGAAGAAGCCGAGTATCTGCTCGCGCTTGGCGGCGACAGCGGCGGCGCTGACGGTGCGGTAGTGGCGCAGTATCTCGTCGGCTTCGCAGAGCACGACGTGGCAACCGCAGGCCGCCGTGATCGCGGTCGGATCGGCGTGCATGTCGAGCATCGCCTCCAGCACGTGCCCCATCAGCCCGATGCGGGCGCGCTTGAGGTCGTGAAGCACCTTGGCGACCTGACACCATTCGGCCAGGTCCGCCTCGGCTTCGGGGTCATCATAAAGCGTGCCCAGGATGACGGGGGGGGGCCGACGGCCCAAGCGGATGGCGACGCCGGTGAACTCGGGAACCGAGCAGACATCGTCATTGCAGAGCTGCATGTAGGTGCTGCCGCGCTCGTAGTCCATGGCGGCCATGGGCTGCAGGGCCACCAGGATGATCGGCAGGTGCAGCTCGCGGGCCAGGATGCCAAAGGTTGACGAGGTGGCGTAGGTGACCATGTCGACCAAGAGCAGGTCGAGGTCGGCCGCCTGGATCCGGGGCAGGATGTCGTAGGCGGCCTGCGCCTGGTCGATCATGCCGAAGCGTAGCACCTCCACGTGGTGCTGCTCGACCCGTTTGGCAAGCACCTCGAACTTGCCCATGAGTTCAGCGAGCAGTCCCTCGAACTGGGCCCAGTAGGTATGGTGTCCCACCGCCACGACGCCGAGGCGCGCCGTGAGCGGTTTCCGTCGGTCGACAGACATGCGCATATCCTCCTGACCGCAGAGCTCGCTTCCACCCCCGCCCGCCGGGTCCCGCCGGGCGCCTGGACTAGCAAGGCGAAAAACGGCGTACTATACACGCCGGCTGCGGTAGTGGTTCGCATCCTCTTGGAGCTGTGCTAAAGTACATAATGCGGTTGGCCGGGTTGACGACTCGCCCGGGGTCGCTGTGCATTGCTGCGGATGATGTCGCCCGCCGGTCCGGTACGGCTCCGTTGCCGCACCGATAGGCCGCACAATTCAATACCGGGGGGTCGTAATGACCAGTGTTCCTCAGATCATCCAGGGTGGCATGGGCGTCGCCGTGTCCAACTGGTGTTTGGCTCAGACGGTTTCCCGCCTGGGGCAACTTGGGGTCGTCTCCGGCACGGCGCTGGACCAGATTCTGGCGCGGCGTCTGCAGGATGGGGACCCGGGGGGACACATGCGTCGGGCTCTGCAGAGTTTTCCGTATCCGCGCGTCGCACAGCGCATTCTGGATACTTGTTTTGTGCCCGGCGGGAAGGGCCGCGCCGCCCCCTACCGGCTGTTTGGCATCCATTCGGTCGAGAGCACCCGCTGGCTGCAGGAGCTGTGTATGGCGGGGAATTTCGTGGAGATTTTCCTGGCGCGCGAAGGGCACTCGAATCCGGTGGGTATCAACTATCTTGAGAAGATCCAGTTGCCGCACCTGCCCTCGATCTACGGCGCTATGCTGGCGGGGGTGGCGGTGATCATCGTCGGGGCCGGTATCCCGATGGAAATGCCGACGGTCCTCGATGCGTTGGCCAGTCATCGGACGGCCAGCTACCCGGTGCGGGTCACCGGCGCGCCCTCCGGCACGGCCTTCCGCACCACCTTTGACCCCGCCGGGTTCGATGCCGAAGCCGCGGCTAGCCCCCCGGAGGTGCAGCGGCCAGATTTTCTGCCGATCGTGTCGTCGGACGTGCTCGCGTCAGTCATGGTAAAGCGCACGCGCGGCGAGATCGCCGGGTTCATTGTCGAGGGAAACCGCGCGGGCGGCCATAACGCCCCGCCCCGCGGTCCCTTGCGCCTGACGCCCGAGGGGGAACCGATATACGGCCCGCGCGACACCGTGGATATGGCGGCGATGCGGGCCTTGGGGTTGCCGTTTTGGCTGGCGGGTTCGTACGGTTCGCCTGAGCGCCTGCAGGAGGCGTTGGCGGAGGGGGCTGCGGGGGTCCAGGTGGGCACTGCCTTCGCGCTCTGCACGGATTCGGGCCTGGCGCCGGAGGTGAGGAAGGCGCTGGTGCGCAAGGCGCTTGCGGGCGAGGCCAAAGTCTTTACCGACCCGTGCGCCTCGCCCACCGGCTTTCCGTTCAAGGTCGCCTGTCTTGAAGAGACGCTTTCCGAGACCGATGTGTACCAGCGGCGGCACCGGCTCTGTGACCTGGGTTTCCTGCGCGAGCCGTACCTCCGGGAGGATGGCACCATCGGTTATCGCTGCCCCGCGGAGCCGCCGTCGTCCTACCTGGCCAAGGGTGGCAAGGAGGAGGACTTGGCCGACCGGAAGTGCCTCTGTAATGCGTTGGTCGCCAACGTGGGCATGCCGCAGCGGCTGCGGGACGGTACCGACGAGCCCTGCCTGGTCACCATGGGCGACGACGCCACGGACATCAGTCGCTTCTGCACCGCGGAACACCCCGACTTCAGCGCGGCGGACGTCATTCGCGTGCTGCTTGGCGGCTGAACCCCGGCGGCAGTGGCTCCCGGCGAACCGAGACCCGGTTCGCGGGAGCAGGCGTCAGTCAGCCACGACGGGCACGGGGACCCTTGGGGGTGTCCTCGATCACCCATCCTGCCGCGGCCAACTGGTCACGAAGCCGATCGGCCAGGGGGAAATCCTTCGCTCTGCGCGCGGCCTGCCGCTCGGCAGCCAGTGCCAGGATGCGCTCTGGGACGGCCTCGGCGTCGTCAGGGGAGAGTATCGCCAAGACCGCGTCCATACTCCGCAGCGCCTCGAGCACCGCGGTCGCGGCGGCGCCGGGGACGTCGCCGCCGTCGAGCAGGCGGTTGATCTCCCGGACCAGGTCGAAGAGCGCGGCCAGGGCGGCGGAGATATTGAGGTCGTTCTCCAGGGCCGCACGGAAGACAGCGAGGGCCTTGGTGGTCGCGGCGCCCGCCGCGCCGGAGCCCTTTCCCGGCAGACGCTCGGCCTCCGCGAGGCGCGCGCGGAAGGCATCCAGGCGTTGCAGGGCGGCGCGGGCGTCATCGCAGCCGCGGAAGGAGAAATCCAAGGCCTGGCGGTAGTGCGTGGCCAGCAGCACGTAGCGGACCTCCCGGCCGCTGTAGCCGCGTGCGAGCACATCGCCGAGGGTGTGGAAGTTCCCCAGCGACTTGGACATCTTCTTGCCGTCCACCACCAGATGCGCGCAATGCAGCCAGACATTGACGAAGCGGCAGCCGTTGGCGGCCTCACTCTGCGCGATTTCGTCCTCGTGGTGGGGGAACAGGTTATCGATGCCACCGCAGTGGATATCGAAGTGGGGGCCGAGGTAGCGACTGCTCATGGCCGAGCACTCGATGTGCCATCCAGGGCGACCCTTGCCCCAGGGGCTATCCCAGCCGACCTCGCCATCGGCCTCGGTCCACGCCTTCCAGAGGGCGAAATCCGCCACGGATTCCTTGGCGTACTCATCATGGCTGACGCGGCTTCCGGCACGCATCTGCTCGGGGTCAATATGAACGAGTTGCCCATAGGTCGGCCAGCGAGCGATGGAGAAGTACACCGACTGATCGTCGGCCCGGTAGGCAAAGCCCTTGTCGAGCAGCGTCTGGATCAGGCGGATCATCTCGGGGATGTGCTCCGTGGCGGCGGGGTAGACGTCCGCCGGGGCGAGGCGCAGGCGCCGACTATCCGCAAAGAATGCATCCTTGAATCGCTGCGTGAAAGGCGCCAGGCCGACCCCCGCCGCGCGGGCGTCGCGGATCGTCTTGTCGTCCACATCGGTGAGATTCATCACATGCCGAACCCGGTAGCCGCAGAACAGCAGCGTGCGCTTGAGCAGATCCTCGAAGATATAGGCGCGGAAGTTGCCGATGTGAGCGACGTTGTAGACGGTTGGCCCGCAGGTGTAAAGACCCACGCTGCCGGCCTGGATGGGCTCAAACAGTTCCTGGCGTCGCGTCAACGAGTTGTGGAATTCAAGGGCCATATGAAGGTGTCCTATGCCAGCGGGTCGGAGGCGCAAACCCACGTTCCGGGTGGGCCGACCGGCGACCGGACTAGTATAGCTGTGCAACCGTCATGCTGCCGCGTTTCAGGGAGCTTGAATGCATCGAAATCCCCGCAATATTCCACCCCGTCCGGCAGGCGCTCCGGCAGGGGGTTCGGGCTTGCGCTAGATCAGGCCTATCCGGCGGCGAAGAGTGTAGTGGCACCGCAGACGAGGGCATCATGAGCCAGCAAATGCAGTTTACCTGGGAGCGCGGCACTGCGGCGGCGCCTGAGTCTGCGCTTGAAGAGACCGTCGCGAGCTCCGGCTCGACCCGCCGACAGGCCATCCGCCGCGCGGCCTTGCGCTGGCTGGAGCAGACGGCCGTGCCGACCGGGGTGGCGACGCACGTGGTCACCCGCATCCAGCGCACCCGGGCGGATGTTGCCGCCTTCTGGAGTGAACCCGTGCGCAACCACGCCTGCGAGGGGCCGGATCGCATCCTGAGCCCGGTGCGCACTGCGATCATCCAGTGCTATGCCGAGCGGGAGGAGTGCTGGCCCGACTGTACGCGGTCCCAGGAGATGCTGCCCAAGCTCAAGGTCCTCAAGAGCGAACTGGCCGAGCTGGAAGCCGCGATCCGCAAGGAGGAGCCGAGCCTGCGCGACACCAACGCGCTCTTCGAGGAATACGCGGTATGGCGCTACGAGGACAGTCATAACCGCCGCTACCACCAGTTGCGCCGTTCCATCAGCCGGGTCGAGGGCAGCCTCTACGACGGGACCTCGTTCGAGCGCATCCGCAGCGCCCAACTGGCGGACCATCTGTACCTGGCGGTGCCCGCGGGGCTGGTAGAGGCCTCGGAGCTGGCCGACGGCTGGGGTTTGCTCTGGGTCGAGGACGACCTGACGGTTCGCGTCGTCGTCGAGGCAGAGGCACGCGAGTGCCTGCTTGCCAACCGCTTCCACCTGGTGCAGAACATCGCGGCAGCGGCCAAGGTCAGCGAGTTGTTGGCCAATGGCGTGGCGTGGCGCGAGGAGACCGTGATCCTGGCCCGGCCCATGCATCGGCGGCGCACCCAGGAGACGGTCCGTCTCTCGGCCCTCTGATCCAACCCTGTGCCCTGCTGACTTTCGGAGCCGTACGGATGACTGTCCGAGCCGTGTTGCTGGCCTGCGCCGGGGTGGCGCTGATCTGCGGTTTCGGCTTTTTCAACGACTTTGTCCTGCGCCAGACCTACATGGTCGGCACCTTCATGCCGATCCCCGTCTATGGCGGGCTGATCCTCTTCCTCCTGCTGCTCAACCCGCTGCTGGGCCGAATCCGGCGTACGTGGATGTTCACCGGCCCGGAACTGGGATTCGCCATCGCCGCCATGCTATTCGCCTGCTTCATCCCCGGCCGCGGCCTGATGCACCATGCCATGGGTACCCTCATGCTGCCGCACCACTACGCCAAGACCGACCCCACCTGGAAAGAGGTCAAGGCGCTCGACCTGGTGCCGCCGAAGATGCTGGCCGATGTGAGCCTCGATGAGGATGCCGCCTTGGGCGGCTTCCTGCAGGGGCTGGGACAGGGGAGCACGCACATCAGCCTGAGCCGCATCCCCTGGAGTGCCTGGGTTAGAGCGTTCCTGTTCTGGGGACCGCTGCTCTTCACGGTGGTGGTGGCGCTCACCGGCCTGGCGCTGGTCGTGCATCGGCAGTGGGCCAGCCACGAGCAGATACCCTATCCCATCGTCGCCTTTGCGGAGGCCATTCTCCCGGCCCGCGGAAAGGCCTGGGGAAAGGTGTTTGAGAGCCGACTCTTCTGGATCAGCATGGCCGGCGTCTTCGTCATCCACATGAACAACTGCGCGGCGGTGTGGTGGCCGGACCGTATGATCCCGGTCCAGCTCCGCTTTGAGTTTCGGCCGCTGGTCCAGCTTTTCCCGGCCTTTGCCCGAGGTGACGGCTGGGACCTCGCCTACCCGCGTCTGCTGTTCACGGTGGTCGGGTTTGCCTACTTCCTCTCCTCCGAGCTGTCGTTGTCCATGGGCTTGGCGCCGTACCTCTATGCCTTCTTTAAGGGAACCTGCCTCGGCTATGGCATCGCGCTCGGCACCAACTTCTTCGCCTTGGAGAACATCGAGCGCGGGCTTTACGGCGGCGCCTATCTGGGAATCGGGCTGGTGATGCTCTACAATGGGCGCCGCTACTACGCCAACGTGGCGCGCCGCAGCTTCGGCCTGTCGGCGCCGGACCAGCCGGAAGCGTACGCGGTGTGGGGCGGCAGGATGCTTCTCCTGGCGGCCGCGGCCTTCGTGGCGCAGCTCATGACCCTGGGCCTCGACTGGCAGTTGGCGGTGCTCTACACCTTCTTCTTTCTGCTCATTTCCGTCGTGCTTAGCCGGGTGGTCGCCGAAACCGGCGCCTTCTTCATCCACTGCTACTTCTATCCCTGCGCGCTGCTGGTCACCTTTCTCGGGGCACTGGCCTTCGACCCCCGGACTCTGGCCACGCTGTTCCTGGTGACCGTGGTTCTCATGGTCGACCCGCGGGAGATCTTCATGCCCTTCGCCTCCCATGCCATCGCGCTGGCGGATCGCTTTCGCTTGCCCCTTGGCCGCACCGCGGCCTGCGGACTGGCGTCGGTGCTTGCCGGGCTGGTGGTGGCGACCTGTGCGACGCTTTACTGGCAGTATGACCAGGGATGCACCCGCGTCGGGGATGGCTGGAGCCTGAACGTGATGCGCTGGCCGTTCGACAACGCAGCACGCCTCGAACTGCGCCTTCAGGCACTCGGTTACAGCGACCAGGCCACGGCGGCGCTCCCCGGCGGCTGGGCGCGTTTCAGCCGGGCTGCCCCGCACGGGGCGGGACTAATCGCCTTCGCCGGCACCCTGGCGCTCGTGATCCTGTTCACCCTGGGTCGCATGCGCTTCCCGCGCTTTCCGCTGCACCCGGTGCTGTTTCTGGTCCTCGGCTCGTACCAGAGTCGGTATCTTGGCTTTTCTTTCCTGGTGGGTTGGCTGCTGAAAGGCATGGTGGTCAAGTACGGCGGCGCGCACCTGTATGCCCGCCTGAAGCCCCTGATGCTCGGGCTGATTGCCGGCGAGATGGCCGCGGGGGCCGTCACCATGCTGATCGGTGGGGTCTACTACTGGGTCCAGGGTCTGCCGCCCAAGTCCTACATCATCCTGGGAGCCTGAGCCGCAACGCAAACGTGCCGAGCCTCCCGCAGAACCCCGCGTCTGGCCCTGGAGCCCGCGATGCCAGCGCCCGTTTCGGGCGGGTTCGCGGTACCCGCCGTCGGCAAGACCGCCGTCCGCAAGACCCCGAAACGGCGGAAGCCCCGGCAGGGCCGGTGCGGACCGCCGACTCCAGGCGAGATGCGGGTGAGCCGAGGGTTCTGCAAGAGCCCCATCGTTCTGGCTATGGGGCCAGGATACGGAAGTCATACGAGTAGTTGAAGGCGAAACTGATCGCCTTGCCCGCGTCGTTCTCGTACGACCCCTTGGCTCCCCACAGAAAGAAGCCGCCGCCCTCACTGCCGTCAGCGCCCGCCCGCACTGGGGTCAGGATGCCCTGGAATGACGCCGTCGTTGAGACGTGCGCTACCGTGTTCTTATTCGTCACCGAGTTCTCCGCCGAGTTATAGTCGTACCAGACTTTGAACGAGCCCGAGAAGAGGCCCGTCGCCCGAGCGAAGCTGATCGTCAGACTGGTCGGGTTCGCCCCAGCGTAGAGGTACTCCTCGCTGTCCCTATCCCACACCGGCGGCGTGGCCCGGGGCGCGGCGAAGCCGGTGCCGATACCCGTGGCGGGCGTGATGATAAGCGCCAAGCCGCCCGGCGAGCAGGACACGGGGTCCACCTCTCTGGACTCCGGATACGATACGGTGGGCGGGGGGTCCGCTTCGCCCTCGTAGTTCGGGTCGGCCTCCGTGATCCTGACCGTTACCGTGATCGCGGGCAAGGCCCCGACCTCCCCCACCTCCAGCCCGTCCACATAGCGAGCGCGCAGGTCATCTATCTTGCTGTACTGGCCGCCGGAGATCCACAACCGGCGCAGGAAGCCCTCGTACTCCGCCGTAGCGGTCGGGTTGAGGCTCTCCCAGAAGAAGGCATTGCCCCCCAACACACGCACGATCACGGACGCCCCGACCCCCACCGGCTTACTGAACTCGACCAGACCGGAGAACGCCCCGCCCTTGTAGGCGCTCGGCGCGGTGTATAGCACCGTCCATACCCGTCCTCCCGCGTCCAGAATCAGCACGCTGCTCAGCGATACCCCCGTGCCGTCCGCCAGCTTGCCGGCGGTCTTGACGATTCCCGCCGTATCCACCGTGAAGGCCAGGTAGCCGCTGCCATAGTCCCCCGCGCCGGGCAGCGTCGCCGTGTAGTAGCCTTCATAGGTCTTGACCACGGTCGCCATTCCTGTGTCCTTCCAGACGCCGCGGTACATGGACAGAGACGCACCGGCGCGACCGCCGCCGTCATGCTGCCAGCCTTCCACCAGCCCGAGGGCCGGCGGGGCAGGAGCCGCTCCAGTATAGGTCGGCTGGCTCACTCGCAGGTCCACTTCCAGGATGCTGGTGCCGGCATTCGCTCTTATCGGCCCGATCCAGAAGGAGCCGTCCAGGTCGCGCCGAGTGAAGGCGGTCGCGCTGAAAGCGTAGGTCTTGCCGCCGGCGGTGAATTTACCGCTGACTTGCCCCTGCACGGTGACGGTCATGGTCGCCGCCGCCGGGGCCGCCGCGTCAGTGCCGGTCGCCCAGCCGTTGAACGTCCCCACCGCCCAGGGCGGCAGCGAGTTCACGGTGAGGGTGAAGATGATGCTGTCCGGCGTCTTGGCGTTGGCCACATTCGACACCGAAACCTTCACTTGCGCCGGCTTGCCCGCCGGGGTCGCGGCCGTCGGCACCCCGGCGATGGTCCGGGTGGCCGCGTTGTACTTCAGCCCCGCCGGCAGACCGGTCACCGTCACCGTCGGCAGACAGTCGGAGTGAATCTCCAGTGGCAGAGAGAACGGCACCCCGACCATGGCGGGCTGGGGTACGGGGTTGGTCACGGTTGCCCGCACGATGGTCGCAACCGTCTGAAAGTACGCCGTCACGACCGCACCGGCATTCGGGACCACCAGCGTCCGAGTCGCCACCTGCGAGCCGTCCTCCCAGTGCAGGAAGGCATACAACTTGTCAGGTTTTGCCGTCAGCGTGGCCTTGGCCCCCGGCGCGTAGAGCCCCACCCCGCTCACGCTGCCGCCGCCGGTAGGGACTTCCGCCGCGATGCGCGCCTTGACCGTCAGCGTCTGCTTCACGGCGCCGGCGGCCTTGTAGTTCGCGCTCTCCGGCTGGCTGGCCGTGATGACCGCCGTGCCCGCGCCGACGACATGGACCCTGCCGTCCACAATCTCAGCCACCGCTGGATTCGAGCTGCTGTAGAGCACCGGCAGGCCTGAGGAGGCGCTGGCGCCAGGGCTGAAGTCTGCATCCCCTGACGCTTTGAGCGGCAGCGACTTAAAGGTGACCGTGCAGGCGGCTTTGTTCACCACCAAGGTGACCGTTTTCGGCGTGACGGCATAGCGGGTGGTATCCGTGGGGGTGAAGGTGACGCCCAGGGACAGGGTGCCGACCGCGGGCTTGGTCCCGGCCGCGGGGCTGTAGACAAACTGTCCGGGGACATTGGCCCGGGCGTTGAGTTGAGTGGCGGAGAGCGCCGTGCCATAGACAATGGCCGCCGGATTCGCCCAGGTGATCACCAGACCGTCGGTCGGGTCTTCGTATTCGATCAGGTATGCCTGCGCCACCGCGCCATTCAGGTCGTTCCACTGTCCGGGCAAGCCCAACGGCCACGAGTCGATCTGCATGGCTACATGGTTCTGAGCGCCGGAAGTGGAGCCCCACCAGTCGTCGGGTTCAGCGCCACCCGCGCCACTCCCCCAGTTGGCGTAGGCGCCGACGGCCGCCTGGCCGGAACCGTACGGCGGCGGCATTCCGTCTTGCCAGAACTTCGCCGCGGCCGTCACCCCATGAGCAAGCCAGTAGAAATTGCCCTCTGAGGCGCCAGGGATGGAGGCGCCGCTGTCGGAGGCGCCCAGCCAGACGCCGCGCGCCCCGCTGTCGGGATGCTTGTAGGTGGCCCATGGCATCAGGACGTCGAGGTCGGCGATGGAGTCCATCCCCTCATAGACCGCCGTGTTCTCCGCGGCGCTCTCGATGACCGCAAGGTGCCCCTTCCGGCCGTTGAGCGTGGCGGCCGCGGCGAGAGCCTGGGCCTGGGTCCACGTTGCCTTGGTCGTGACCAGTTCGTAGATCCTCCCAGCGAAGACAAACTGCTTGGCCGTCAAGTTGTTATAGGTGTAATCATCGGCGGCGGTATTTGCCGAAACGCCGCCCGGCGTGGTGATGCTGACATCCACCTTCTGACCGGCGCTGCCGCCTGGAGCGGTGGCCGTGATCTGCGTGGCCGAGTTGACCGTGAACGAGCTGGCTGCCCTCGTCCCGAACTTGACCGCCGTGGCGCCGATCAGACCGGCGCCCGTGATCGTCACACGGGTGCCACCCGCCGCCGGACCGTAGGTCGGGTTCAGACCGGCAATCGCCGGGCTCGCAAGCAACTCGGTCGGACGACTGTCCAGAGTCGCACCCCAGCCCGTTTTTCCCGGCAGATAGTAGATGATCACACGGTTGTCACCCTCGAACACGCCAAGACCAACGCTGGGGGCGTTCCCCTGGAAGTACGCGCCGTTCAGGTTGATGCAATCTGCGAACGCATAGTCCCCGAGGCTGCTGACCTGGTTGCCGATTACGACGCTGGTCAGGCCGCTGCAACCCTCGAACGCCGAGGGCCCGAGGCTGGTGACGCTGTTGGGAACCGTGACACTGGTCAGGCCGCGGCACTCGAAGAACGTATAGTCCCCGATGCTGCTGACGCGGCTGCCGATCACGACGCGGGTCAGGCCAGTGCAACTTTCGAACGCAGAGAGCCCGAGGTCGGTGACGCTGTCGGGAATCGTGACGCTGGTCAGGCCGGTGCAACCAAGGAACGCATAGTCCCCGATGCTGCTGACGTGGTTGCCCATCACGACGCTGGTCAGGCCGGTGCATAGCTCGAACGCAGAGTAGCCGATGCTGGTGACACTGTCGGGAATCGTGACGCTGGTCAGGCTGTCGCCGCATGAGGCAAACGCCCAATCCCCAATGCTGGTAACCGGCAGGCGGTCAATCTCGCCTGGGATTGCCACCGCACCGCCAAGTCCGATGTATTCGACAATCGTGACCTTGCCGCCTTCGATCGTGTAGTCGAAATCACCAAGAGCAGACTGGGCCTGCACCGCTCCCGACAGCGCCACCAGCCAGAGCAATAGCCTCACCGCGTCAACGAGGCTCAGACGCCTGGCCATCGTCTTCGCATCGATGCCCGTCGCCACCAAGGTTCCTGCCTTCATGTCGTTTTCCCCCGCGGTAACCATCTTGCGCCACCCCGAAACACGGCCAGGCCCCCTACCGCTGTTGCGCCGCCCTTCACAGCGAGAAGCCTTCCCTACAGATCCGCCGGTCGGTGATCCTCAACCTGATTCCTTCGACGGTCCTTCGAAGCCCGGAACCACGCGGCGCCATCCTGCCCGCAAGCTTGATCCGTGATAGTCTACGGTAACGCCTCTTCAGGTCGGGTGCAATCCCGCCGCCAGGCACAGGGCGCAGGTCAGGTCCTAGGGTCCTAGGGTCCTAGGGTTCAGGGTTCAGGGTTCAGGCCGGACATAACGGAATGAGACGTGCCGACGCGGTTCCCATTCCGATCCGGCCGGGACGCGCCGGATCGCCTGGAGGGCGGCCCTCCCCAGGCGCGAACGCGCTGGTGAGCCGGCGGCCAGAAGCCCGGGATGAGGGAGTGATTCGCACGCCGACCGCCAGCCGTTGGCGATACCTTCGAAGCATCACCTATGGCGCTGCGACGCCACCGTTCCCTGCGCTTGCCGGGCTCTCGCCGCGCAGTTCGCAGAGCAGGCGCTCCAGGTCGTCTGGCAGGGGCGCGGTGAAGGACACCCGCTGGGCCGTGAGGGGATGCACAAAACCGAGGCGCCAGGCGTGCAGGGCGTGCCGACCCATGGCCGGCATGCCGGCCGGCTCGTGGGGGGCATCGAAGCGGTACTGGTGTTCGCCCAGCAGCGGATGGCCACGCAACGCCGCCTGCACCCGAATCTGGTTGCGCTTGCCCGTCACCAATGACACCTCGACCCGCGCCGCCGCGGCAAACTGCTCACGCACGGCATACTGCGCCACGGCCTCTTTGGCGCGGGCATCGGTCCCGTGCGCCCGCCGTTGGCGGAAGGTCGAGGCGTCCCACGACAGCCGATCGCGCCAGGTCCCGCTAGTCGGCACGGGGCAGCCGAGGAGCACGGCCTGGTAGACGCGCTCCGGCGCCTGCGCTTCGAACTGGTCCTTGAGGACCTCGCTAGCCGCGGCGGTGCGCGCCAATAACACCAGACCGCTGGTGTCCCGATCGATGCGATGCACGACGTAGAGCCCCGTCCGCGCCTCGCGCCGAACCTGGTCCCGCAGCAGATCGAACACCGTCACCTCGGCGGTGCGCCCATCCGGCAGCGGATCAACCAGTAACCCGGGCGGCTTGTCCACCACGATGATCGCGGCATCGCTGTACACGAGGCGTAGGAGATGACGCTTGGTCACAATGGATCGGTCTGCCGCGGTCGACGACCCCGGGCGGTCCAGCCACACCCCAACGCCCTCGCCCGCCACCAGGCGGTGCGCCGCCGCCGCGAGGTCGACCGGCTCGCCATTCAGGTACACCTTGCCGCGCGCGAACCACTCGGCCACGCGCCGCCGCGATCCCCCCTCGGCGCAGCGCACCAGCCAGAGGTCCAGACGCATGCCGGCATCGACCGCGCTGACGACCCATTCCTGCATCAGGATACCCTCATTGGGGGTTTCGTCATTCGTCATCAGGCGGCAACATACGCCCGCCTCAGGGCACCTCGGCGCGCCGGAAGCCGATGCCCTGGAGGTAGAGGTTGCGGTCCTCCGGAGGGCTATACAGGTCGTTGGTGTACTGCACCGTGAGCCGGTGCGGCCCGGCCTGCAAGGTGGCGCTCCCCAGGACGAACACCGCACTGCTGCTCGTTGCCACCTCCACCTCGCCCACCGCCTCGTCGTCCAGGCGTAGCGCCACCCGGGCATACTCGCCGACAGCAGGCTTCGACCAGCCCTTGACCAGCACCTCGTAACGGCCCGCCTGGACACACTCGAAGGTCGCCTCGACGCTCCCCGCGGCGACCAGGGCGACCCGCTCCGCATTCTGGCTGTAGTAAGGAATCTCTCCGACCGGTTTGAACGACGCCGGGCCGACCCAGGCTCCCTCCCGCTCGGGCGGCAGGAAGGCAGCGCCCAGATTGCGCAGCAGGGCCGAAGCGTAACGCTGTCCGCGGCCCCGGTTCTCCCCCGACGTATCCCAGCGCACCCCGTCGACCACAAGGCGGCCACGGGAGCCGACCGTGATCACCGCGGTGGCCGGCGGCAGAGTGAGGAAACGGGTGTTGCTGCCCACCTCCAGCGGCTCCGTGCCGATAAGGATGGCGTCAACCGTGAGATTGCGGTCCTCGAGGCCAATCTGTACATCGTTGACGAAAGCGACCCCGAGCTTACCCGCCCCGCCCGGCAGTTCGGCCAGCGCCGGATAGGAGCGCAGGTCAGCGCCCGTAAGCCCCACCATGGCCACCGTCTTGCCGTTCCAGGAGATGGCCGCTTGGGGCCAGCCGCCCTGGGCCGGCGTGCCCCCCGCAATCAGGGTGATGGCATACAGGCCGGGCTTGGGCACCTCCGCCGCAGCGCTGGCCTTGCCCGCGGAGGAAAAGAGCACCGCGCTCCCCGCCTGATTGACCCGCACCAGCGTGCCCTCGATCGCCATGGCCTCAGCTTCGTAGCGCCGCGTCGCCTGCGTCCCCGCCTCCGGGGAGACCACCCGGTCGGCGACCGCGGAATCAAGATCGAAGCCTCGCATCCAGGACTCGCCGCGGCTGGCGCCAGCGAAGGCAAGATCCTCGAGGCAGACCCCGGCGAATTCGCCCGTCCAGGGGGAGCGCACCGTGAGCGGCCCCTGTCCCGGGATGATCTGCAGCGGGCCGACGCCGAGCTGAGCGCGGAGCGCCGCAAAGGTGTCCGCGTCCGGCGCCTGCCAGTACACCGTTCCCCCGGCCGCCAGATGGGCGACCAGCCCAGCCCCCGCCGCCAGCAACCGCGGGCCGCCGCCATGCAGGATCACCAGCCCCGCCCCCGCCAGCGCCGGGGCCCCGAGCGGCGCCTCGAACGCCGTCGCCTCGACGCGGAGGCGCTGCAACGCCTGGAGAAACCCGGCGGCCTCGGCGCCTTCGGCCAGCAGCAGGGTCGGACGTCGGGATGGGGACGCCGCCAGGCCGTCGAGCAGGTTCTGCAACAGCCGCCGCGCCGTCGGCTCGGTAGCGAGTTTGGCCCCCACCAAGGCCTGGCAGAACACGGCCCGGCCGACCCCGTAAACGCAATCCACCAGCGCCGACTGGCTGAGACTCTGCGCCCCACCCGAGACCAGCAGCGGCAAGGCGCCCCCCGACCGCGGGCGGCCGATCTCGCGCCGACTGACGTAGTGATCGCCGGCCCAGTAACGCAGATCCGCCGCCGTCAGACCCGCCAGAAACGGGTGATCAAGAGCCGTGGGAAAAACCATGGTGGAGGCGTGCGAGACCAATTCGAGGCCCAGAGAAAGACCGTCAAGACTCTCCTGTTCAAGAAACAAGGCGCGACCCCCAGCCAGCAGAAACGCGCGCAACGCCGCGCCGCCAGGGGCGTCGACGCCCACCACGGCAGGCCCGTCCTGCCGGCCCGCAGACGGCGACAGCGCCCCCGGCGCCACCAGCAGCAGCGTGCGGGCAGAGTCCGCGCTGGCCAGCGCCTCCAGCGACTCAAGACGGCGCTGCGGCACGTCCCCCATGGACGCGGCCCAGGTGCCACCGGGATCGAGAACCAGCAGCTCAATCCCGGCCGGCAAGCGCAGCGACGCGCGGGCAGTCACCAGCAGCCGGTCCTCGGCACGATGCAGTTCCTGGTCATCCTCGAGCAGCCGCGCCACCAGGGGTGTCCCCTCGGCACCGGTCGGACCCGGCAACTCCGCTTCGAGCGTAATTTGCCGGTAGTCTGCCGGCGCCAAGGCCAGCAGCTGGGAGCGGGCGACGTCCTTGCCGCCCACCTGGAGCACAACCGTAAGACGGCGCATCTGCGCGCTGTCGTTGAACACGTCGAAGCGCAGCTTGGGCCGGTCGCCGGCAAAGAAGCGGGTCTGCAAGTCCGTGCGGTACACCGCCACGGGCACATAGACGTGCTGTTGCGCCTGGAAGAGCGGGTCGCCCGGTTTGGACCTCCCACCGCTTCCCGCAAAGGTCCAGGGACACATCCCCGAAACCCCGGCGCGGCGGTAGGCGAGGGTCTGGTGTACCCACGACTCAGCCAGGGCCAGGTGCTTATAGCGCTCGCGATCCTCGTAGGCCTGATCGCCAAAGAAGACGCTGCCCGGCGAGTAGTCGTTGTAGGGCACCCACAGGTACTCGCCAATGTAGAGCGGCTTCTGGCGCTCCCAGGCGAATTTCGCGCCGCGGCTGCCCAGCAGTCCGCCGCCGGTGCCCGTCGTGACGGCGGCGCCGAGCCAGTCCGCCGTGTTCGGGTAGTCGTAGTGCTCCGGCATCTCGTGGGGGTAGTGCAGCCCGATGACGTCGGCAATCCCCTTGGGGTCGAGATCCGCCTCGTAGGTAATCAGGTGGCCGGGGTCGAGGGCCTTCACCCGCTGGCCCAGATCGGCCAGCTCCGCCTCGCACTCGGGGTAGTAGCGCGCCGCGCCGCAGTGCAGGATCTCATTCTCGATACTCCACATCACCAGCGAGGCATGATTACGGTCACGCCGCACCATGCCTGACAGATGCTCCCAGGTGTTGTCCCAGAAACGCCGGTCCTGGTAGCGGTAGCTGCCTGCGCCATCACACCACAGCGCCCCCTCCTCGATGATCATCAAGCCAAGCTCGTCCGCCGCCTCCAGCCAGCGCTGCTGCCAGGGCTGGGTATGCAGGCGGAAGGCGACCACGTTCGCCGAACGCAGCCGCTTGATATTCTCGCGGATCTCTTCCGGCGACTGGCTCTGGGTCACCGGCCAGCCACTCGAGGCCAACAGGTGCCGCCGAACCCCGTTGAGGATGAAATCCGAGCCTTCTGTCCACAGCTCCCGGAACCCGAAGCGCTCCTGGAACTCATCCACCGGCGCGCCCTGCGCCTCGGTCAGCGTCAGGCGCAGAGAGTACAGGTGCGGGTCCTCGGGAGACCAGAAACGGGCCTTGGGGAAGGCGGCCTTCAGCTCCCAGCGGCCCGCGGCGCCAAGCTCGACGGGCGGAATCTGCAGCACCGCTTGCTCACCCGCGAAGACGGTCCCCCCGAGGCGCAAACCCGGCCGCGCTTGCACGCACTGGCCACGCACGACCAACTCCGCCCGCCGCACCGAGGGCATGATCGCGACGTCTTCGAGGCATGTCGCCGGACGCCGCAGCAGTACCGCGTCATCCCACATCCCAAACCAGCCAAAGTGTCCGCCAATGGGCGCCATGAGCTGAGCCTTTGGCGCGTCACGCAGATCCCCCGCCACATCTGCCGGCAGCGTAAACCCCGCGGCGAAGGTCGCCCCCCAGTCCTGGCAGCGCACGCTCAGGACGAAGGGCTTCCCCACCTGAACCTGGTCCGTCAGATCGACTTCAAACGGCGTCCAGCCCTCCAGCCGCTCCGCGACGGTCTTGCCATCCACGCAGACCCGTGGCTGGTAGCGCGCCCCGACCAGAAGCAGGACGATACGGCCACCGGCCCAGGAAGCCGGAACCGTCAGCTCTCGACGATACCAGACGAAATCACTGCCGCCGCGGGCCAAGCCCTGGCGCAGGTGCGGCACGGTCACCGTCTCCCACGCCGCCGGTGCCGCCGCCTGGGCGTCACGGCTCACCCCCGCCTCCCAGGGGCCGTTCAGCGACAATTCCTGGCGCAGGGGCTCGGCGCGCAAACCCCCAGGCAGCGCCAACGCCGCCAGCAACAACACCCCGCCCCACCAGCGCCGACGGTACGACGTCCTCATGACCTCGATCCTCCTGCCATCATTTCAGCCTTCAGCGGTTCTTGGAAGGGCAAGTACAGGGGCGCTTTCACCGACCCGGCCCAAGACCATAGCGAGGCGAGCGCCGCGCCGCCAGCCTGATCCGCGTCATTCCCGTGGCAGGGCTGTTTCAAGAAACTGGGCTGGGCGTCGCAACACCCCGTGGTCTGTCTGCCGTATCGGGTTGCGCGAGAACACATGCCGTCAGGCCTGGCACAGGCGCCAAGCCAAAGCGGTGTCGCGGTCGCCGTCGGCGACCTTGCCACGCGCACCCCACATGGCCGAGGCGCGATATGGACTGCGTGCGGCAG
>CAIZKT010000525.1:0-1815 GCA_903933565.1 uncultured Victivallales bacterium
CTTGCCGCAACCTCGTATAACACCAGGCGCATCCCATTCCGCCCTTCGTCCGCCGCGGCGGACGAGGGGCGTTGGAGGGCGCCGCTGCGTCGGCGCCGCGGCGGCCACGCAGGGCCGCCCTCCAGGCGATCGGGCGCGTCCCGGCCGGATCGGAATGGGAACCGCGTCGGCAAGTCTCATTCCGGTATGTCCGGCCGCAGCCGGGGGCCGGGCTGAACCCTGAACTCGGAACCCTGAACTTGGAACTCCGAACCTCGTTCGTCCTCCTTGCCGCCTTCCTTTGCGCCGGGCCCGTATCTTCCGGGTCAGGCCAGGTTGCGGATGCCGCTGAAGTCGCCCGTGACCGCCGCTTCGAGGATGGGTCCCATGTAGTCATCCACCTGCGCCGCGGTCAGCGGCACGGGCATGTTCTTGAGCTTCATCTCAAGCTGCGGGTTCTTGGCGGCCGCCAGGGCGCGCTGGATATGCTCGCGGGTGAAGCCCTCGACATCGGCCAGGCGGGTCGGGAAGTTAATCGCCCGCGACAGCGCCAGCAGTCCTTCGGCGACCGCGACCCCGAGATCGCGCCCGTGCAGCTTCGTGAGGTCCGTCTTCACCTGGCCCGCGGCCTTGAGCACCGCGCCGACTTCACGCAGTTGCGGTTCCACTGCCGGGGCGAAGAAGACGGTGTAGTAGGGATTCATGAGGGCGCAGGCGCGGCCATGCGAGAGGATGTCGACCAACGAGAAGCTGGTGAGGTGGGCGCCGTTGGTGCCGCCGATCATGATTGCATAGCCGCCCAGGTCCGTGCCGAGGCCCAGCGCCTCGCGTGCTTCCAGGTCGGCGCCGTGGTCGCAAGCGCGCTTGACGTAGGCCGCCACCAGCTCAATTCCCAACAGCGCCACCGGCCGCACCCGTTCCAAGGCCTCGCCTTTGAGCCCGAAGAAGACCTCGAGGCAGTGTGAGATCCCGTCCAGGCCACCGTCGGCGGTGAAGCCGGGCGGCATGCTGGTGGTGGTGCCGTAGTCGAACAGGGCGCGGCGTGGCACGATGGCGTCGTCGACAATCAGCTTCTTCTGGTGGGTGCGCTGATCCGTGATGTTGGCGTACTTGGTCAGGTGCGCCCCGGAACTCGCCGCGAGTTGCACGGCCATCAGCGGCAACAGGGTACGCTTTTCCGCGTTGAGCTTGGCGGTGACGGCGCCCATCCCGAAGTACGCCTCGATATCGGGGTACTTATCGCCCAGCGCGACCAGCGCACAGGCGGCCTTGGTGGCATCCAACACACTCCCGCCGCCGACCGCCAGCACCGCCGCGGGCGACTGGCTGGCGATGGCGTCGGCAATGCGCCGGACGTCTTCACGTGGCGCATTCGGTCCCGCGCCGGGGATCAGCTCGCCGGCCAGCTCCACGCCGGCGGCCCGCAGCGCGGTCGTGACGCGGGCGTGCAGGGGGGTGCCCCAGGCCGTTCCGCAACCGTCCGCGACCACCGACACGCGCTTGCCCAGCCCAGCGGTCAGAGCGCCCAGCCGCTCAAAACAGCCGAGGCCATGCACGTAGTGATCACCCTTGAACTGCTTGAGCAAATCCCGCGCTTGGTTGAACCGCGTGTTCATTGTCTCTCCCATGCCTGGTTCGGTCACTTCCGTTACACGTTTCTCAAGGAGGCGCACCGTCTTTGCCGGCGCCGCTCTCGGCGGCCTCCGGTTGGCGTTCCGCCTCGTTCTTTCAACCTGTGCAATAAGGATGGGCCGAGGTATTCAGCCCCAAAGGGGCGTTTCGGGCGCCCAGGGCAACGCCCTGGGTCCCTGTCCTCCCCGAGGTTTGAGCCCTGAA